>JAQSYC010000296.1 GCA_029256345.1 Clostridia bacterium
TATACCCTTTTATTTTCTAGCTTCTGCCCATTTGGTCTGTGCATCCGCTATAACTTCTTCCCAAGCCATCTGTCCGCCTAAGTATTTTTGAATATTTACCCCTAATACATCCATACCCCAAGCTGTTGGATAACCCATAAATACCCATGAGGTTGTTCTGCCTTCTGATTGGTATCTCATAATATCTCTTCCCAGTGCATCTTTAGCAGGATAGTTTTCATAGCCTGTAAATGGAGGAATGAAGAAGAATTTATTAACAACGATATCTTTCCCTTCATCCGAAGTATACAGCCAGTTTAAGAAATCCTTTGCCGCCTGTTTTTCAGCACCTGGTCTTGTTGTATTAACAGCCCAGTACATAGGGACTCCAAGAGGTATCGAATCGCCGCCAACTGGAAGGAATGCAAGATTTTCTGCCACTGCTGGATCAACATTATTAACATCTCCGTATACCCAGTTACCCTGTTGAATAGCTGCTACTCTTTCAATTGCAAGCCCTTGACCCACCTGTGTTGCATAATCCACCGCATTAAGTTTTTCTGGTGTTGCCACATTGGATGAGTATTTTACCATCAAATCAAGATAGGCTTTATACTCCCCATTATTCTCAAATTTGATGTCTTTTGCATTAAAGGCTTCTACGCCTGTTGGAAACTCTTGATTGATAAAGATATTAGAGGAATGAAGCCCTGTTACCCATGTTTCTTTTCCAGGCAGTTCTACTACTGCTTCTAACAGCGGAAACTGTTCCTTTAAGTCACCAGCTTTTATCTTTGCATCCAGCTCCCCAAAAGCTTTTTCCATAGAAGCTAAGTCCTTAACCCCCGCAACATCTACTCCAGCTGCCTCAAATATGGCTTTGTTATAGACAATGCCATAGCCTTCTACCGCTAGAGGCATACCATAAGGTTTGCCGTCTACTGTAACCGCTCCAAGAGTTCCTCCAGCTGTCCCTACCCATGGCTGATCCCCTAAATCTTCTAATTTTTCCATCCAGTCCTGTACATCCTGAGGACCTCCTACATTATAAATGGTTGGCTCCTGACCTGACTGAAACTTGGCTTTAAGCGCTGCGCCGTAGTCATCCCCTCCACCAACTGTTGTGAGATTGATTGTAACATTTGGGTTATTTGAGGTATACAAATCAATAGCTTTTTGTAATTCTTCCGCAATTTCTACTTTAAACTGAAAAATGTCCACTGTTACAGGTTCACTTGCAGGCGCCTCTTCTCCTGTTGTCTCTGCTTCCTTGGTAGCTGCAGGTGTGCTTTCACTACTTTCGGCTGGGCCTTGGCTGCACCCCGCCATACTGATCACCATTGAAACCGCCAATGCTGAAGTGGCTAATCCCTTAACTATTCTGTTTAGTTTCATATCATTATAACCCCTCTCTAATTGTTTACCCTTTTAATGATTAAATTTTATATTAAACTTGGCTCACACTTATAGAGAAACAATCTATAAACTTGAATTATTCATCATCATAGAGTTGTTTCTCTCAATGATTTCACATCACATACGATCATGAATAACTAAAATTTAGGGATGTGAAATCTATACCCTCCGCCAAATCAATATTTGATTACATCCACCTGCTACTATTCCTCATAATCATTTTATAGCTATCACTTTATAGCTTTTATGTAATTGTATAAAGTCATTAACTTATAGCTCTTAATTTTTAGTAAATATGTCCGTCTAAATATTGGTATCTTTTCCGGTAACCTTATCGGTACCGTTTCCAATTTTATTTTAATACAATTCCTTTAAAAAGTCAACTATATTTTAACTTTTTAAAGGAATTTTTTATTCACTTTATATAAATTCTTACTCCAAAAATCTGTTTTTATAATTGATTGATTGTTTTTTTGATGCCCCAAATCTCTTCAGCGTATTGCATAATAGTACGGTCACTTGAAAAAACTCCTGAATTCGCAATATTCATGAGGCTCATTTTGGCCCATGCCCTTTGATCGTGGTAAACTTTAAAGACTTCATCCTGCGTTTCCTTAAAGTCTTTAAAATCTGCAAGCAGGAAGTACGTATCCCCCTCTTCTATAAGTGAATCATACAAGCTTCTAAACTCCCCTGTATCACCATCGTCAAATGTACCATCCACAAGACTGTCTATCACCCTTTTAAGGTGCTCATCAGCCTTATAATACCCTTCTGGACTATATTTCTTTTCCATTTTCTCAATATCTTCTACGCGAAGCCCAAAAATAAAGTTGTTCTCTTCCCTGCTCTCTTTTACAATCTCTACATTCGCCCCATCATAGGTCCCAAAGGTAAGCGCTCCGTTCATCATAAACTTCATATTTCCTGTTCCAGAGGCTTCTTTACCTGCCGTTGAAATTTGCTTGGAAATCTCTGCCGCCGGAAAGAGCTTTTCTGCATAAGATACCCTATAGTTTTCTACAAAAATAACTTTTATTTTATCATTAATAGTTTTATCCCCATTAATAAGCTTCGCAATTTCTCCTATATATTTAACAATAGCCTTGGCTCTCACATACCCTGGGAAAGCTTTTGCCCCAAATATAAAAGTGACCTTGGGGATATCTAAATCTGGTTTTTCTTTGAGGCTGTAATATAAATCCAAAATATAAAAGGCATTGAGCAGCTGTCTTTTGTACTCATGCAGCCTTTTAATCTGTATATCAAAAAGTGATGCTGGATCTAGCTCTATTCCTTCTTTTTCTTTAATATAGGTAGCTAACTGTTCTTTTTTAGTATGTTTAATCTCTATCAGTTTATTGAGCACTTCTGTATTTTCTGCAAATTTTTCTAATGCTTTGAGCTTAGATAAATCATTGACCCAGCCTTCTGTTCCAAGCAGTTCTGTAATATAGGCAGATAAT
>JAQSYC010000297.1 GCA_029256345.1 Clostridia bacterium
TTTATATTATTCACAACAATAGGGTATGATTTTTCTTGGTAATTGCCCTGCCAATTCTCTGAGTAACTGTACATATTGTTTCGCATACCTGTTATCATCGCTTCACACAAGCCATTATTATGTCGTGATGCTGACCATAGGCTTTGACTGCTTTTATCCAAGACTTCAATAACCATACCATTTTGCAGCGCATTCATGCCAATTCTTTCTATATAAAGTATATCCCAGACTTGGTCCTCTTCATATTGTGTCTTAATAAGTTTGATGATCTCATTGGTCTGTTTTTCTTGCCTGTTGATGACATAATCTTGAAATTGCTTTTTAATGTAGATGTTGGCTACTAAACTAATAATCCCTACAACCATCACAACCATCAATATGTAGGAGAGGGTTAATTTGCTCCTTAGGGAATACCTCATCTTAATCCCTCCCAAATTTATAACCAATGCCACGAATAGTTAGGATATATTGACACTCTTTAGGATCTGTTTCTATTTTGGCCCTTAGATTTTTAATATGAGAATCTATTGTCCTATCATACCCTAAGTAGTCTCCATCAAATGCTGCATAAATCAACTCTTCTCTTGTAAAAACTTTGTTTGGGCGCTTTGCTAAGGTCATTAATAGTTTAAATTCACTAGGGGTTAGATACAATATTTTATCTGATTTTCTAACGGTATAGTCTATCTGATTAATCCTTAAATCCCCTTGATTAAAAGATAAAATATCTGATTGCGGCTTTTCTTCTGAGACTCTCCTTAAAAGTGCCTTAACTCTGGCAACCATCTGCCTAGGGCTAAAGGGTTTTGTCATGTAATCATCTGCACCCATATCAAAACCATTAAGAATACTGTCTTCATGTGATTTAGCGGTTAACATGATAATAGGCACCGTAGATTTCTTTCTAAGTTCTTTACATATTTGTTCCCCGCTGATATCCGGGAGCATTAAATCTAACAAAATCAGATCAATATCCTGACTATTAAACACCTGAAGTGCCTCACGCCCATTAAATGCCTTGTAAACTTCATAACCGCTGTTAAGCAGATAGGATTCTATGAATTCTACTATTTTTTCTTCATCTTCGACCACAAGTATCTTTTTAGAAGTATGATCCATTCTATTTACCTCTTATCAGTTTTATTGAGCTTGCAACAATCCATTCTTTCTTTTCCATACACCGCTTCATTTTGCTGTGCAATTTTAAGAAGCAGATTATTAATAACCTGTTTGAATTTTTTTAACATATTTAAACGCCTCCTTGATTTAACGAAGATACTTTGTGCGTATCAACTCTGCATCCGTATCTTCTAGGTTATCAACTACTTCGATGATTCCTAAAAGACCTTTATCATTTAAAATAGCATATCCCCCAGCTTTTTCAGGACTAAACTGAACTTCATTAATGCCTTTTTCAGCAATAAATGAACTCGATTTATCTCCTGTAGCTGCATCCACAATAAGCCACTCACCTTCTGCGTTATCAAATTCACTTAAATCAAAAGTCAGCTTAGTTGTTTCTCGGTTACCTGTAACAACTATTAAAGGCTGTAATTCATAACCGATCCCCTTAAACACGGCACTTTGATCTTTCCCATCTACTAGTGCTTTATGAATCAATGTTTCAGTAGAAACCTGAGAAATATCATTACCATAGATACTTGGTTCAACGGACTCAGTTTCAGCATCTTCCTCTATCGGAACAGCACAGCAGCTAGGCCCGGTACTTGCAGGGGGTATTGATGAATCAACTTTTGAGGTATCTACTGTATCTATTTCATCTACAACTTTTATAACACCTCTTATCATACCCATCCAGCAGCTAAAATTAATATCCTTATCTTCTGGTGTAAATTCTATAATATTTTCTCCACCCGTTATTTTCTTTTGAATATTTAATGAAGGTACAACAATAGCATTATTACAAGAATTCATTTGCTTTCCATCAATAATCCATTTAACAGGTATTCCTTTTTGGACGTAAAAAGCATTGGGGGTATACCCTCTATTATCTGCTGTCATATGAATGACTTGTACCCCATCCTGTAATGTTGCTTTTATAACATTACTATTTGAAGAATTATTTGAATTACTACCTAATACACTTTGAGTAGTCGCAGCAAGTGCCGTCATTGGGTTAATATTGACACCTGCTAGTGCAAGTCCTCTATTGCCCATAATAACTCCTAGAATAATAATAAGAATCCCACTGGATTTAAGAATTTTTTGAGTATAGCTTTTGCTTAAAAGCCCGGATAATGCCCCAAATCCTAACATCAGAGGTACTGTACCTATAGAAAACATAAACATTGCTAAAGCACCATTTATCATACTACCCGTGCCTAGAGCAAAAAGCTGCATAGTCTGAAGTGGACCGCAAGGCATAAATCCATTTAAAACGCCAATCACAAAAGGACCTTTACCTTGACTTTTAGTTTGACATACAAATTTAGGCAGCTTTATTTGAAACCTTCTAAAGGTGTTAAACCCAGCCATATTAAATCCCATCATAACCATAAATATCCCTGCAACTATCTGAAGTGTCGCTTTTGTAAAAATAGAAAGTGAAAATACCGAACCAACTGCTCCTACTATTCCCCCAAGAATAGTATAGGACACAACTCTTCCCGCATTGTATAAAATAGCTGGTTTCATAGCTTCGAATTTATTTTCATTTTCATTTGATAAACTTTGAGACAACATAATCCCGCCGCACATCCCCACGCAATGCAAGGATGTAAGAACCCCTACCACAAAAAGAACTGCATATGAGGCATTAGCAAGCTTTGCTTCCATATCAAATCCACTGGTTTTTAGACCTAGTAATAGGATAGCCGCAAAAATAATCACTATCTGTAACCAGCATTCTTTATAGCTGTTTTAATCTTTTCGATTTTACATAGCTCCTCGTCATATCTAACTTCTATAAACTCTCCACTATAGCTTGCTTTAGCTTCTAAGACACCTTCTATTTTTTTAACAGCTCTTTCAACCCGGTTTTCACAAGAAGTACAGGTCATATCATACACTTTAATTTTTTCATTTCTAATACCCATAAATACCCTCCTAATAGTAATAAGATAATATAGGACTACTCTCTTATTTTAAATCTAATTATAGCAAGTCTTTATGGATTTTTCATGGATAATAGGTTTTATTTTATAAAAGTTGTACTGCTCAAAAAATCCTATAGGAACAGTTTTTATCTGGTCCTATAGGATTTTAATTGATTATGCCTTACCTATTTTAATATTATCTTGCTAACCATCCACCATCTACCGCTATCGTATATCCATTAATGTATGCTGCTGCATCTGAAGCTAAAAATACTGCTGGAGCAGATACTTTTGCTTCTGTCTTCATCGGCTCTTAGAGCTGTTGTATTATTCGTTGCCATATAACCCGGAGCAATGGCATTTACATTAATATTATGTTTTGCCCACTCATTAGCTAACGCACGGGTTACACCCATTACACCACTTTTACTTGAGGTATAAGAAGGCACTCTGATTCCTCCTTGGAAAGATAACATAGAAGCTATATTAATAATCTTACCGCCACTGTTTTGTTTGATATATTGTTTAGCCATAGCTTGGGAAAAGAAAAATACTGTTTTAATATTATCTATAGCGTCACAACGTCTGATAATCCCTGCATTGTTAACAAGTATATCTACTTTACCAAATTTTTCAATGGCTTGATCAATAATGCCTTGAATAGGTTCAATAGAAAGTAAGTTAGCTGTAATGCCTATAAAATCTTTGCCTAAAGCTTTTACTTTTTCTTCTGTTTCTGGCATTTCTACATAATCCACGCCTACTATATGTGCGCCTGCACTGGCTAATCCTAATGAAATCCCTTGTCCAAGACCTGTAGATGCACCTGTTACAACCGCAACTTTTCCTTCAAGTGAAAACTTGTTTAATATATTCATAATATCCTCCTATAGTCGTTTTTATTTTATTTTTATTGAACTAAGTTTTCACTTAGAACCTCTTCTACAAACTGCTTTTGCTCTTGTGTTAATTCCCCAAACGGTCTTCTTGGGATGCCTGCTTCTATCCCTTGTAAAGTAAGGATATATTTAATAGCAGGTATAAGGCCTACACTTACAATAGCCTGCATAATGTTATTGGCTTTAGTTTGCAGTGCTCTTGCTTTATTAATTTCCAGTGCCTTAAATGCTTGTTCGATCTTTTGGTAGTGTGGAAACATAAAATTAAAGGTACTTCCTATAGCCCCGTCAGCCCCCAGTACCAGCCCTGCTATTAACACTTCATCAAACCCATTATACATCAGCAGTTTATTATTTAAATTCTTGATACGTTCCAGCTGGTAAACATTAAGATTTGTATGTTTTACCCCTAATACCGCTGGGCTTTTAAATAACTGGACAATATCAGGACTACTTAAATCAAATTCAACACCTGTATTGCCTGGGAAATTGTAAACGATAATAGGCATCCCC
>JAQSYC010000298.1 GCA_029256345.1 Clostridia bacterium
GTATATGATATAGGGTATATTAGAGAGGCAGTGGATGAATTAATTAAAAATGATGAGATTGTCCTAACATGGGATATAGGTCATGATTTTTCAAGTGGTCATAAAGATAGCGATTATATATTAAAAAATCGCAGCAAATTGAAGCATATGCACCTACATGATGCTATTGGAAAGAATAATCACTTACCCTTATTTACAGGAGAGATAGATATTTGCAACAGAATGGAAATAGCGAGGCAACAAGGATGTTATTGTGTTATAGAAACAAAGACGGTAAAAGGGCTAAAAGAATCAATTTCTAAATTGAATGAGTATGAAAAGTTAATGACAAAACAGGGAAAAGATTAAGAAGGAGAGAGAAAGATGGAAGTTATACGAGGCACTTTGGAAAATTTAACTTTGCTTGCTCAAATGAATAAGCAATTATTTGAAGATGAAAAGAATGATAATATACCAAGTATAGAGCTCTTAGAAGATGATGGTTCACAGGCCTATATTTTTATTGATAAGGAAGAGCCAGTAGGTTATGCGTTAGTAAATGCTCATGTAGTTCCAAGCTATCTTTCGCATTTTTTTATTTGCAGAGAACATAGAAGAAATCATTTGGGCACAGTTGCATTCAATGCACTGATGGGTGTATTGAACTGCGATACAATTGATTTAGATGTCTTTTGCTGGAATGAACGGGGACAAGGGTTCTGGAAAAGCCTCGGTTTTGAAGAAAGATGTATCATCATGAGAAGGAAAACGAGTATTTAAAGATGAGGTGAAAATGATGAGTTTATGGAGTGCTAAATTTGGCTGGATACTATTAGTCATTGCAATAGTTGGAGATTTTTTAATAGCGTATATTTTAGCTTTTTATTACTCTGGTTATAATCATATGAAACAAGTCATGAGTGTACTTGGGAATCCAAAAAGTCCAGTAGCTTTTTTTTATAATATGTGGCTCATTATTTTTGGTATTTTAATATGTAGCGCATCTGTTAACTTCTATCATACATATTGCAAAGTTTCACAAAGCTACGCACGTATAGGACTCATAATATTATTAATTTTTGGAATAGGTGCGGGGATTATAGCTGGTGTATTTAGTGTTAATGAAGGTAGAGAGATTGAAACATTAGCGTCTAAAATCCATGGAATTGGAGCGGGACTAGGGTTTATGGCCTTAACATTTCTTCCTTTAGTCATTGGATTAATATCATTTAAAAACTCAGATAGTGTTATAGGGACAGCATCTATTATCTTTTTCATAATGAGCATAGTTTTTTTTGTTCTATTCATTATGTCTGAAAAAGAGATTTTCCAGGATTCTATCATTGGTTTGAGTGGGCTTTGGCAACGCTTATTATTGGCAAGTATGTATATGCCGTTGCTATTGATAGCACAAAAATATATATAATATCTGGAAATGATGAGTAGTGTGATAAAGTTGCCTGTCACTAAAGAAGGATTAATCTATTTAATACTATAAGGAGTCTTGTTGCTAATAAGCGACAGGGCTCCTTATAGTATCAGGGGAGGAAAAGATGTTGTATAAAAAGGATTGATTAATGAGCGTATCACAAAAAATTAGCCTTGCGATAGAGGCTGGGGGTGATATGATGCACTTCTTTGAAAGCACTGGTGAATTTGCTGGCGCTGGCATATCCGCATTGGTGAGCAATGTTTTTGATACTTAGGTCATCAGAAGCCAGCATAAGCATGGCACGTTTCATTTTTTCAATATGAATATATTCTAAAATGGTCATCTTATAATATTGCTTAAAGCAGCGGTGAAGCTTGCTGATACTCATAGCTTCCGACATAGCTAGGTCTTCCACTGTGGGAGGGTTTAGAATATCTAGATCAATAGACGTTTTGATACGCCATATTTTTTGTTCGTTCTCCCAGGTGATATGATAACGGCGGTTAGCGGTTAACTGTTTTTCGTGGCGGATGTTTTTTAAAATAATGGCCAATAGTTCTCCGACTTTACACTCATAATTAAATAGCGGCAGCATGCCATTTCGGGCAGACCATTTGATCTGTTCCAGAACAAGGGTGAGATCTGGGGTATTATAGGAGGCCTGTGTCCAGCCCTTAGCATCAGCTATACGAAAGGTTTTATCCAGTGCCTTGCCATCCAGAAATTTTTGAAAGAAATCCTCGAACACAAAGATACAGGTACAGCAAGTATGAACATTAGCTGGAAATGCGATTTTCAGCGACTTCTGAGGATTGATAACGACATGGTTAATAGGGGTAAGATGCCAGGAGGCTTTGCCTTTTTGTGTAAAGGTGATATCTCCTGAGTCAATCCCAAAAATCCACAGGCAGGGTTTATCGATTGTAAAGGTATAAGACAAGGTTTGAGTGGGTGTAAACCACATACTAGAGACAAAAAGACCTTGGGCAGCGTGGAATTGTGTTATCCAGCCTCCGCTGCTTTTGGTGGTGAAATGAAATAAATCTCCGTTGCCAAGAGGGGATTGAAGCATTTTGAAGTGCTTTGCCATGGCTTCAAATCCATTTTCATATGCGTTGGCGGCCATCATTTATCATCCTTTCTATGAGTTTATCAGTAGGTAAGCAGGGCTAATTGCATCATTATAGCACGATTAATCAGCAGGGACAATGGATAATACTATACCAAATCTGGACATTACTAGCCCAAATTAGACAAATAGATAAAAGATGAAGGAGATAGATAACCCCGTTATGATAGGCTTTAGAGGAGGTTTAAAAACAAATTTAAGGATATAGGGGTATACCAACCAGCTATTGACAGCTTATTAGCTCAATTATATAATCTGCATAGTTAGTAGATGCTAACTATTGCGCGATATATCCTATGTTAAACAATTATAAATTTATACAGGAGGAACAAACATGCATACAAAATGGACAAAAAAGGTAGGGGGATTGTTTTTAGTAGCCACAGTGACAGTGGCTGCGTTAACAGGCTGTGGTGGGCAGACGAAAACACCGCAGGAAGAGACGGTGACAAAAAATAGTGCAGTAAATACCCGTATCGTTTCAACATCCAAGGGAGAAGTGGAAGTACCTGAAAAGCCGGAGCGAGTGGTGGTTAACTGGTATATCGGAGAAGTGTTTACGCTGGGTATTAAGCCGATTGCAGCCAATGCATGGGCCCATGAAACAATGCCATTTTATGATCAATTTGAAGGGGTTTCTATCATAGAGAAA
>JAQSYC010000299.1 GCA_029256345.1 Clostridia bacterium
GCACCTATTGAAATAGCTAATGTAGCAGCTATTAAACTTAACGATGTAGAAGTAAGAATAGAATAAAATTGAGCTTAAATTAATATATGTTACTCAAAAGATTAAAGAAGTAATAGATTATCCGGAGGTATTAAAGGAGATGATTGATAAGGTTGGATAATACTTAACCTAGAGCGTATCAGTCTGATATAATCTAGGTTTTTTCATTGGACCTATTTGCTTCTTCTGTTGCATGGATACTTGGTATGAATATCAAAAAGGCTCGTTATCCCTAAAACTTTTTACCGTCTCTGCCAAATAGTCTTACATACTCCACTACATCGTTAAAATTTACCCACGCAATACCCACCTTTTGGTCTGCCGCACCATAGCTGATGATAAGTGTATCATCTACTACAACCCCTCCTGTGGTGAATAGACAGGGACAAAGGAACTTATCTGGCATCTCCCATTTCTGCTGTGCATACATAAGCCTATCAGAGCACCGATGGATAATTTCAGGAAAGTCATTCTCTTTCTCCTTCAAAATCATAAAAGACTGGGTATAACCATAATCGGGATAGGTCTTACCATGATATTGCAAAAGCCACTCGCCACCTCCAAGCTTTATAGGAGCCCAACTGGCGCCGATGCGCTCCTTCTCCCAATCAAACATGCCTGCTGCTAAGAACTTATGGGTAGCTTTCGAAGTAGCCAAATCCTTTATATTTTCAGCAGCGGCCAGCATCATGGAGGGCTTGGTATATCCTTTTCCTGCTTCAAAATATTCAGGATTGTGAGGCCGGTGGAGCATCACGTATTGAAGCTTTCCATGGATCCTCATTTTTTCTGGGAATAGGAATACATCTCGGTTGTCATCCACGTTAGGATCTGTCAGATTACAGACATAGGAAAAGGCATTTTCATAGTCTTTCTTTTTAAGCTTTTCTAAATGTAGCTTAAAAAGAACCGTAGTAGTGTCATTTTTATAAGCAGCCTTTCCAAAACTATTTCCTTCTTTTCTGGCCCAGGCAGGCATGTTTTCAAACCGAATCTCTATTTCTCCTACCTCATCCTTCTTCCAGTACGGTCCGGGTGGGAACATACGGCATGCGGCTGACACATATAATTGTCCTTCTACTTCAAAAATCCTTGGATCCTCTATACAGCCATTGCTATAGTTCACTACCCGATTACCTTCATCATCAGTAATATAAATTTTATCAGATTCGTAGGCCATTGCAGGTGCTAATGCAGGCTTGGAGAAATCCGCTTCCCAGGTTTTACCCAAATCCTCACTTTTTGCATACCCTAAAAAGATAGGATAAGGGTCAAGCCTGCTGCCTTTCATCTTTTTATGAGTCCAAGGTCCGGTGGAACGGAAAAGCATATGGAGTCCTTTGGTTTCGGGATCTTTGACAATGGCAGGATTTAGCACCATGGTATCAGCCCAGGGGCAATTCTCTCTGGGTTCCAAAGCTGGTTCAGGGGAATAAGTAAATTTTGGTTTCATAAGCTAACTACTCCTTTTGCAATTTGATCTTCATTTTATATTGAACACTATAAAAATTATAAATCTATTCTAGCAAATCAAATATCAGTAATTGGGACATTGTTTTTTATTTATGGCCCAATAATTAAAGGAAAATGCGCAACAATGCAGAATATATTTTATATGATTTATTTATAATTTCTAAGGAGTAAACCGATGAAACAAAGAACAACACAGCATAACAATGATCTGGATATCAAAATTCCTTTAGGAAATATTATCATTAACGTTTTCTGTATCAACTATGAGGCGCCTATTCCTGGATGGGGTTATGGCAACCATTCTCACAGCAGCTACGAACTGCATTTCATACCCTATGGCAGAGGTCTGCTAAGGGTATCCAATAAGATATACGATATTGAACCCGGTATCTTTTACCTTACTGGTCCTGGGGTGTTTCATGACCAAAAAGCAGAACGGCAGAATCCTATGGGTGAATATTGCATTAATTTTGAATTCGAAGTGAAAAAGCAAACCCGAACCAAAAACAAATTATATTTACAAGAAGAAATTGATGACATTCTTAATCGGCTTCTTAGCACAAATTTTTGGTTCGGAAAAGATAAGTTTGCTACAACCCAATTATTTGAAAAACTTATTTCAGAAATGGAAAATCAATGTGTAGGATATTACACCTATATTCAAAACCTCATCTCGCAGATCATATTAAATGCTCTTCGCTGTTACAGTCCTCAAGAGAAGTCAGGTTATTCCATTCCTAAGAAAATATTGAACGACTCTAGAAGGTATATCATAGACAAATATTTTGAACACATAGATAAGCCTTTATCCAGAAAGGAGTTGGCGTGTACTATTGGCACCAGCATCCGACAACTGAACCGCATCTTGCAGGAATACTATTCCATGAGTTTTAAGGAAAAGTTGTTTGCCAGCAGGCTAGAGCAGGCAAAACATCTACTTCTAAGTACTGAGCTGCGCATACAGGATATAGTCTTTAAAACAGGCTTTTCAAGTCAGAGCTATTTCAACAAGGCATTTAAGGAATACTATGGAACTTCTCCAGGCAAATACCGTAGTGGTCATAAATAACGAATTTTTTACTTTATTTAGATAGGAGATGATTGATAAGCATATACATACTTAATGAAGTTTTATTGAGGATTAGATAAAGATAGACTTATTAAATAAACTCTTAGGGAAAAAATGATGAATAAGGGGACGAAAAAGAGATGAAACAGAATACAGTATATCGTATTTTTTTGGTAGAAGACGATAAGATGCTTTCAGAAGAAATAATGAAATTACTGATGCAATGGGGCTTTCAGAT
>JAQSYC010000300.1 GCA_029256345.1 Clostridia bacterium
ATTTTTCAAAGCAATAATAATGAACACATCTCATTACAGATATTTTAAACCACTATTCGCTTTTAGCACTCCACCTAAAGTAGGCTCAGCAAGGTGAGCAGGGACGTCTTTAGGGGTGACTCGGGTAGGCTGTGGGTATGGCGTGGAACCCCGAAAGATGTCCCTGCTTGCCGAGCGAACCTCCCCTAGATACAGCTCTTGCTAACCCATTACCCTTTGATGTCAAACAAACCTTTAAGCTCTTCTTCTGTCATCTTTGTAATCAAAGCCTCTCCCTCTTGGAGTACACTTTCAGTAAGTCCTATCTTTCTGTCCTGCAGCTCTTTAATCTTCTCTTCGATAGAATCCTTGGTAATCAGAAATTAAAAACACAGGAATATCTGAGATATTAAACGTATTAACCATACTCATTCGTTCTTCTGTTTTGGTTGAGCCCGTCAGCATAAAGTGCTCAACTTCTTCTTTGTCCAGTTCTTTAGAAATAATACTTAGCATACTTGTGAACTGTGAAAAAAGCAAAATTCTGTGTCCCGCTTGTATACTGTCTCTAACTATCTCCATACACTGCTCAAGCTTGCCGCTCCCCATGGTGTAATCCTCTAAATAAAGGGCTGGATGATTACATAGCTGCCTAAGTCTTGTAAGAAGCGATAAAATTTTAATATGGCTTCTACCCATACCCCGAGACCCAATTTCGTCATCTAACTCTTGTTTAGCCTTTGCTAAATGCGCCAGATAAAGCTTTCTCTGCTCTTCCTCCATGTTGTTATAAATCACCGTTTCTGTCTTGTCCGGCAGCTCTTTGAGCACATCTTTTTTGAGTCTTCGAAGGATGAACGGCGCAACCATCTTTTTGAGCCGACTTATGGCTATCTCATCCTGCTGCTTTACAATCGGCATTTCATAGTTTTGTTTGAACGTATTGTATTTAAAAAGATAACCTGGCATACTGAAGTCAAAAATACTCCAAAGCTCTGCCAAAGAATTTTCTATCGGCGTACCTGTCAGGGCAAAACTGATTTCACTTTGAATCATCTTCAGTGCTTTGGCATTTAAGGTATTAGCATTTTTGATATACTGTGCTTCGTCAGCAATACAATATCTAAAAGCCATTTTTTCATAATACTCAACATCTCTTTTTAAAAGTTCATAAGATGTAATAACAATATGGTGGTCTTTAGCCTCTTCTAACAGGTCCTTCCTGCTTTCTGCACTGCCTGACACGACTATTGCCTTGAGATGAGGCGTGAACTTTTTGATTTCATTTTCCCAGTTGAGGGTCAAAGAGGTAGGACAGACCACTAGGGAAGGCTTCAAACTCTCCCCCTGAAGACCTGCATCTACTTCTGAGGCAATAAGTGTCAATACCTGCAAGGTTTTTCCAAGTCCCATGTCGTCTGCAAGTATCCCGCCAAAGCCGTAATGGGCCATGGTTTTGAGCCACCTATATCCCCTCTTTTGATAACTTCTTAGGGTTGCCTTGATTGTTTTTGGTACTTCATAATCTGCATCCTCTACATTTTTAACATCTCGTATAATCTGCTTGAAGTATTTGTCCCTATCTACTTCTATCTCTTGATTTTGTTTAAGCAGATGGTCTAGATAAAGGCTGCGGTACTTAGGCATCACCGCTTCTCCTCTTCGCAGCTCTTCACCTGTGATCCCAAGACCTTCTATAATATTGGCTAGATCCGCTATGGAAGTGTCTGCTGTATCTATAAATGATCCGTCCTTTAGACGGTAATATTTGCTTTTAGTTTTGTAGGCATTAAGCACTTCCTGAACCTCATCCAGCGGCATATTAACTTCCTTTAAAGCCACATACAGCATATTGTTTTCAATCCGTATCCCTACAGAACCTATAGAACTCTTCATAACCCGCATATGCTTTAGCTTATCGGTTACATGCACCTCGCCCATCTCAATCAGCTCATTAATGCCTTGCTTCAAAAAATGATAGATGGACTCTTCTTCTTTCAGATAAATCTTTCCATTAAAGGAACGAAAATCATAATTTCTTAAAATCGTATTAAAACGGTGTTCTGTCTGCACATCCCTTATGAGTGCATCAATCTGCAGCTTTTCTTCTTGTGTAGGCTTTTTGTAAGGATTGAAGCTAAATTGATCATAGATGATGTTAACATCACCAATAACACTCCCTTCGTCATTGATATCTAAATAACTCTTTATAACCGCCTGCGTAGGGGTTACTTTTTCTCTGACACTTTCATTAATCATAACGGGCAAGTGCTTTTCTATCTTAGATAACGTCGAGAGCATAAACCGTTTCATTAGTCCATCCGTAAAGTTGAGTTTCTTTTCGGGCTTTGTCCTTCCAGCTTCATACAAATAGTTTAAAAGCGGAAAAACGTCTTTTCCAAAAGCTTCACTTAAACGATGGAGCCTACCGCCTATCAAAAGGTATTTGTTATTGGAACAATTGATAGGCCTATAGGCTCCAATGGAAGTGGTCAGTTGGTAATAGTCCTCTATTGCATCAATATTTAACGTAAAATGGGGATCCTTATCAACACACTCCATTTTATTGATGTTATTATAGCCGACAAACTCTATGGTCTGCCCTGCCACTAAATCAAAAAACTCATCAAAGGCTTTAGCCCCCAAAGGGATGGTTTTGCGGTCGCTTTTGTTAAAACCCCTATAGAGTCCAGCCTGCTTAAGGACCTCTGTGTATTCTACTGTTTTATCCATGACGAACTTTACAAGTGGTCTATGGTTTTCTTCAAACAGGCTGATATCATGAATAAACTCCAGATTTTTGCCATAAGCAACCTGATTACCTTTTAGCATGTTTTCGGTAAAATCATATAAATCTTTTACGACATAAGCTTTTTTATCTCCTACACTCATCCCCAGCAAAAAAGCATTATTATAATCCTCTGTGAGCTTAGGATACAGCTTCAGCTG
>JAQSYC010000024.1 GCA_029256345.1 Clostridia bacterium
ATATTGTGCATCCCGTCATCTAATAAATAATCTCCCTTTATCATGAATTTGTGCATACACACAATCATTCTGCTTATTGGAAAAAAAGGAAGCTTTTCTTTAACCCACTCGTATTTGGCTTCTACGGATCTTGGATTTGCAGCCGTCACAATGTAGAGCTCAAAAAGATTGCTGCGATATAGTCTTTCAAATACTTCCAATGCATGTTTTGTAGGTAGAAGACTCCTAAAAATTTCTGGTTCATGCATAAGCGTCTCAATTTTGTCTCCAAATATAGAACATAAATCCCAGCTAATACACTCTTCTACTGTAAAACAAGTACCATACTTTTTATTAAAAGCTATTGTAACTCCTCTGATATATTCTGCTAATACATCATCTTGATCTATTAAAAGAACAGGTTTATAGGTCTCCATCATGTCACCTTCTCACTTGTTGTTATGTCTTCTATCATAATACGTCCTTCACGCTTTTGTCCACCGTAAAAACTTGTTAATATCAGTTTATTAAAAAACATTCATTTGGTTACTGCTATAGAGAAACAATCTATAATGACCTCTCCAATTAATAAAATTGCCACATTGGCAGCCATCTTGTCAAGACCGCGTAGTCTATAGGAATGCGCATTCCTGAGTAAATGGGATAGAAAAAAACAAAACTGGCCACCGCAGCTATCTTGCACCCCTTGACTATATAGGGCTTTTGAGTCGTCTCTGTTACATCTTGAATGAGTTTTACAAGCGCTAAAATCATAAAAGGAACAATTGGGAAATAGTGATATAAAAACATAATTCTTGGAATAAATGCATAGGGAAGATAAAGTGATAAAATACCCGTAAGCAGATACTGGTCCTCTCTCTCCCAATATTGCAAAACGCGTTTAATAAGGTATAGGATGCCTACCACTCCACTCCACCAGATCACTGGATTACCAAAAGCGACTATAGTAGAAATAAAACCTTCCGGCACCTCTCCCTTATAATACCATACAGGTTTTATATCCAGCGGCCACAGATACCATGGTGAACTAAAGGGATGCGCGGCCTCTAAATCTGCATGGTAGTGATACATTCTTTTTTGCAGTTCAAGGAATTCCCTAAAGGGCTCATTGCTGTTAAATTCAACCTCAAAAAAGGGTTTGTAGGACAAAAGATAAATCCCTAAAGGAATCACTACAAAAAATACAAAACAGCTTATAATAATGACCGCTATCTGTTTCTTCCATATATAATTATGATATTTATTGCGGCATCTTTTATAAAAATTCACAAAAAACATAACTGCTAAACCTACAGCACCATATGCACCATTCCATTTAGTAGCTATAGCTGCTCCGATAAATATCCCTGATAAAAATAGGTGAATCAGCTTTTTGCTCACTTCTCCATTATCTTTGCACTGGATATATTGATACATAAACAAATAGGAAAGCATTAAAAAAAGCACTAGAAAGCTATCCACTGTAGCTATTCTTGTCTGTACAAAATGCATCCCATCCGCTGCTAAGAGCACCCCTGCCAAAACTGCATAGTGTGTATCTTCAAACAACCTTTTGGCTAATATATAAATGACCGCCAACATCCCTATTCCCGCCAAGTTCCCCATCAACCTATACGCAAAGGGATTCATTCCTAAAAAGTATATGGGAATACTCATAATAAGTTTTCCAAGTGGCGGATGGGTCCATTCATAAGCCTCTGTTTTCATAAGGTGTTCATACGCCGTCCTTGCATGATAAACTTCATCAAAATAAGTGCTGTTTAAGTAGCTAATCTCTTCTGGCACCTTTTGGGCTTCATCCACTAACCTATTGGCATTATCTGTTGCAAAGTCTATGGCGAGTTTTTCTCCCTGTTCATTGTAAAGACTTACCTCCCCTATAAAACTGTCACTTTCTTTAGCCTTAAAGGATAAATAGCGCAGACTTTGATTAATGGGGGTGTCCTCCCAGGCAAAAACCTTGCTCTCCTTAAGCTCTCCTATATAGTTAAATGTCACATTGTCCTCAGACCCATAAATCTCGTAGATTCCAAAACGTGGTCCTGTATAATATCTAATCTTCGATATATTGGCTTTGTCAGCGAGGCTTACTACAGCATTTTCCCCCTCTGACTCTGTCTCCCAAAACGTATTAGGATTATCTAAACTCCCTAAGTTAATAAAGGATACTATTCCATATATCAAAACAATCAACCCCATCCAGACTAAATCTGTCTGATCTAAAGTATCCTTCTTTTTACCACTTTGAAGTCTTTGCATAAGCAGTCCCTCCTTTTATAAAATTATTAGGATTTTTTCCCTAAAATATACCTATAGAATCATTCTGCTCCCACTTTATAAATATACGGTATATTTATAACTTTCAATATTTTTATAGCAGGTGTATACTGGTAGCATATAACAGAACATTCTTGGTAATATATAGAGTATGTTCATTTAAAGGAGGGTTTTATATGATTATTGTGACAACCGAGACAGTTCCTGGCAAAGAGATTCTTGAAGTGAAGGGCCTTACCAAAGGTAGCAGTGTAAGATGTAAGCATATCGGTAAAGATATTACAGCTAGTTTTAAAACATTGGTAGGCGGAGAACTGACTGGTTACAATGAAATGTTAATAGAAGCAAGGCAAATTGCCATCGGCCGTATGGTAGATGAAGCCACAGCCATGGGTGCCAATGCCATAGTGGGTATGAGACTTATGTCTTCTGCTGTTATGGCTGGTGCTGCTGAAATGGTCGCTTATGGCACCGCAGTTGTCATCTCATGATCAACGCAGCAATCATTTTTTACTTCTTGCTGTGGGGTGTTGCACTCATTGGTGCCATTGTTTTTTTCTTTTTTATACTTAATAAACGCTTAAAAGAGAAAAAAATTGAAAAAGAAAAACATAAAGACTATGATAAGTATTAATAAAATAAAAAAAACTGACCACTTTAAATATAATCATTCAAAGTGGTCAGTTTTTTATCTTCTATTCCACTGTCATCAATCTAAGCTACCAGTACATATAACATAACTTTTTTAGTTTCATAAAAAACTTAGATGATCTTTTTAATCTCTTCTATAACGGTACTTGTCAGCCGTTTCGTATCCTCTCTTCCAATTCTATAAGCAGAGGTATCTTTGCGTGTAGGTTTGGGATTCGTAGGAAGTAGGTCTGCTTTATGTTGGTCAAGAAGTATTATAGACTGTGTGCCCGTTCTTTTTCGGAGTTCACTGTCCAGTTTTGGATTCGCACCATCTGCCCCGCCGCTAATAGAAATAAACCCATATGCTTTAGGGCTTGTTTTTAGGTAGTTCAAATACGCCCGAAGCGGAGAAGCAACTTGACCCATCCAAATAGGTGCACAAAAAATGATTAAATCATATTGCTGCATGATATCCGGATCGAGCTGCACTTTCGGCGTTCGGGCAAAAATCATATCCATCAAGATAGACCCCATCGTTATTGGCTTTTGTACTGATATGTTGATATGTTTTACTGATAATTCCCTAGCTACACTTTCAGCTAGAGCATTGTTATTGCCTGTATAGGAATACGAAATGATTACACTATTCATCTGAAACCTCCTTAATTTTGACTTACTGCGCTTTCCTCAGTGCGTTTTCCAGTGCTTTCAGATGTGTCTTAGTGGAGAGTGTTGCACCGCTGATCCCATCCACCTGTAATGATTGCGACTCAATCACGTCTCTGAATACATCATCTATAGTCATACCCCTTGTCATTTCTGCTGGATTACCTTCACTGTCCAAAGCTCCTTTCAATATTTTGATATCCGTGATTTTCCCTTTGAATATTGTTACCTCAACTGTTGTATCTCTAAAATGCCCTTTTGTTCCAATATATTCTCCGGTATAGACACCATTCTTCAGCTTTGTGAAATCCAAATTCTTAATGGTAAGGCCTTGAATCTCTTTCCTCTCCGAAGCATCAGCAAGAAAGGCACTGATTGCAACCAGCGCAATCATACTTAACACGACCAAAATTACAAGCCAGAACTTTGCTTTCTTTCTACTAATTCTAGAAGCACCCATCCATATCCTCCCTAATCTCAATACTGAAAAATACCAAACCTTTTCTACTCCAACATAATTTTTACATGCTGATTTTTATCCAGCTCCTCAACATCTACCAAAACACAGGGAAGCGAAATTTCTCCACTGCTCAATGCTTCCAAAATAACGTCCATATCAATATCCTTGAGCATTTCAAGCTCCTTCTCATGTTTGTCTGTTTTTTTTACGTTAGCTGCCATTTGCCCAAATTTTAGCCCCATCTTTACCATAAAGAATGGAACGCGTACATTGGTTTTTAGCTTGCCTTGTTCTGTAACCTGAATGACAATATTCTTGGGTTTAACGGGTTTTGAGCGGTGTTCATTTTCCACCTACATTGCCTCCTTCAACATAAATATATGAATGAACAAATTTATGTTCGTTCATTTCGTGAGTAAAAATACTACTCCCTTAACACTATTCGGAGCAGTCCATCAAACTTTGCATAATCAGCTCCGTCATGTGTTCTAAAAGTTTCGGAAAATACTCAAGTCCTATTTCCTCCTTATGTGTATCTACGTTAATAATTGCAGCAAAAATCATCATAATCATCGTACTGTCAATGTCTTTTCGCATTTTCCCTTGTGTTTGCCACAGCGTCACAAGCTCAAGAAAGCTATCATAGAGAAAATCAACTGCATCAATTCCATTTTCTTCACGATAAATCTGTTCGAGTTTTTCAAAAACGCTTTTATTATACCACTCTCTTAGTATAGGGTTTGATTTCGTACCTTCTATATTCAGTTTTAACATTTGCCCGACGACCATTAGGGGACTTTGATTTAAATCAAGAGATTGAAAACAACTTTGTTTCAACTTTGCATTCTCTTCCAAAAAGATATCCATAAATAGCTTCTCTTTGGAAGGATAATAGTTATAAAAAGTTCCTACAGCCATCCCGGCCTTTTTTGTAATCTCAGATATATTGGTATCCTTAAAACCCTTCTCACTGAATAATTTTTTTGCCCAATCATAAATTAGTATTTTTTTATCTTCCACAGGTACGCCTCCCGTTAGTCTTAATTCAACTGAGTGAATAATTCTATATTCATTCACATTGTAATCTATGCCTATTAATTTGTCAATATGATTCCTATAGATACCCTATTATCTTATGAAGACTTCCAGCAATTATCTATCCATTACTTGTTTGTCTGCTGCCCATTAAGCTATAAATTAAGTATGGGCGGATAAATAAAACTTTTATATAATTTGAAATAATTTTTTATAGTCTACTTCTTCCAGATCTTTTACCCAGGTGTCTGCCTCTGGCAAATCTTGTTCTCTGCCCACCCCTATGGCATACATACCAGCATTTTTAGCTGCCTTAACTCCCGCCTCAGCATCTTCAAATACCACACAGTTTTCAGGTGATACCTTTAGCATTTCTGCTGCTCTGATAAAAACTTCTGGATTGGGTTTTGCTTTTGAAATACTATTGCCGTCACTTATAGCATCAAAATAGTTTCTTATGCCTAATCGTTCTATGATTAAAGGTGTGTTTTTACTTGCCGAACCGATGGCTATCTTAACACCTCCTAACCTAAGTGCTTTGAGTAGTTTAAGGGTTCCTGGCAGTAGTTCTTCCTCACCTATCTGAGCGATATAGCCCACGTAGAGCTTATTTTTTTTATCTGCCAATCTTTCCTTTTCTGCCTCCGTAAAGTCAAGTTTCCCAATACTAAGTAAGATATTTAAAGAGTCCATTCTTGAAACTCCTTTAAGTCGTTCATTATCCTGTACTGTAAACTCAAAGCCTAATCCATCCCCTATTTGCTTCCATGCAAGAAAATGGTATTTTGCCGTATCCACCAATACACCGTCTAAATCAAAAAGGGCCGCTTCAAAGTACTTATGCATTTGTCCCCTCCATTTCTTTTTCATTAATCTGATTAACACTGTCCTTAGTCACGATGACTTCATCCTGTAGTTCATAATAATTGCCGCTTATATAAAAACCTATTTTTTTCCCCTCTAGTAGCTTAAAAACACTACTTCCCCTATTGATTTGTACGCCTATCACTCTGTTTTGATAACAAAGCTTAAAGCCATAACCTTCCCATTTATGAGGTATAACAGGGTTAAAAAACAGTCCAGTCTCTTTGATTCTAAGCCCTGCAAACCCATACACTATGCCCATATAGGTGCCTCCCATATTAGCTGTATGAATACCATCCTTTGTATTATGATGGGTGTTATCAAGGTCTAGTCTTGCCGTCTGCATAAAATACTCATAGGCTTTTTCAACATGACCCAGCTTTGAAGCTACGATACTAAAGATACATGTAGAAAGTGAAGAGTCGTGGGTTGTGATCTTCTCATAATACTCAAAGGAATTTTGAATCGTCTGCAAATTTTGCTCATCTTCTAACAAAAAATGTGCCAACACCGTATCAGCCTGCTTACATACTTGATGTCTGTAAATATAAAGAGGATGGTAGTGTAGCAAAAGCGGATAGTGGTTTTGAGGTGTGTTTTCAAAATCCCACTGAGCTTTAGATAAAAAACTGTCATCCTGAGGATTGATAGCTAGTGCTTCGTCATACGGCAGATACATCTTTTCTGAGGCTTCTCTCCAGCTTTGTACTTCCTCCTCTATGATATTCATTTTATCAGTCAGTGGCTCCATCCTGCTGTTTTCTTCGAGCAGCTGATAAGACTTAACCGCCCACTGTAAATGATATTTAGCCATGACATTGGTATAATAATTGTTATTAACGATACAGGTATACTCATCTGGGCCTGTAACTGCATCTATTCTGAAACTATCTTTTACATAATGTCCTGTATCCATCCACAGTCTGGCTGTCTCAAATAATACTTCTGCACCCTTTTCAATCATAAAGCGCACATCCCCCGTTGCCAAATAATATTGGACAAACATATAAGCTATATCCGCATTAATGTGATACTGCGCAGAGCCTGAAGGAAAATAGGCTGAGCATTCACTGCCGGATATAGTTCGCCATGGGTATAGTGCTCCCTTCTGATGACTTAGCAGCCTTGCATTTTGCCTTGCATCCTCAAGCTTTTCATACCTATAGTTAAGGAGGTTTTTAGCTATCTGAGGGTTGGTTAAAATGAAAAACGGTAGCATATAGATTTCTGTGTCCCAAAAATAATGCCCTTCGTATCCTTCACCTGACAACCCCTTTGCTGCAATATTACTGTATTTGTCTTTGCCTACTGATTGTAGAAGCTGAAAAATACTAAAATGGATGCCCTGTTGGAGCATCGCATCGCCCTCTATCGTCACATCTGCCTTATCCCAAAAGGCGTCCAGATACTTTGTTTGGGCACTATAAAGCTCCTGCAGTGGTATCTTAACTGCTTCATACATACTGATTGCAGCTCCCTGACAACAGTCGGTGTGCCTGATTGAATCTGTAAAGATACAGTATTTCGTAAGTTTTTCTGTATCTCCTTCCTTTATATTGAATTTGATCCTTGAAGTCAGCGAACGGGTATCACTGGTACTTTCCATCTCACTCCTTGTACTGATTATATGTTTAACAGCACTTACGATACTAAGTCCCGAAGCACTGGTTTCAGAACAGATAAAATCCACATAATCTTCTCTTTTTATTTCTTTTACAGTCAAATGGTTTTCGAGCTCTGCTGCAACCCTTGGATCATTGGGATTAAAATAATTAGATACCTCTCCAAGCTGAGTTGAGATAAGGGTTAGTTCTCCTTCATAATTGATGGATTTAACCCCATACTCTATGACAACTAACTCTGGTTTTACAAAAGAGGCCATTCTCTTTATATCTATTTCGAGAATATGCCCTTGAGGGGATTTCCAAAGAATATGTCTATTGGTAAATCCTCCTCTCATATCCAATACTCTTTTATAGTCTAATACCTCTCCTTCAAATACCGAAAACCTGTCCCCAGCGATAAAAAGCTCTATGCCTTGTACATCTGTGACGTTGATAATCTTTTGTTTCTTTTCTATAAAGCCTTGTAATTTTTCTCCGTGTTTAACCTCTGAAAAGTCGTAAAACCCATTGATATAAGTGCCTCTAATCGTATCATACGCTTCTTCATAACCTTCTTCAAAGTTTCCTCTAATCCCCACATAACCATTGGCTATATGAAAGAGCGTCTCATCTATTGTAAGCCTTGAGATATCTAGAAAATGGCTGGTAATTTCCCATGTGCTTTTTGCTGTCATATGTTCTTCACTACTCCTTTATAGCCCCTGAAATCAGTCCCGATACAATTTGTTTTTGGAATAAAAGTACCACAATAAGTGTTGGCACCGTTACAACGATAGTAGCTGCCGATACCTGACCCCATAATATTTCAAATTGACTCCTTAAAAAAGATACTGCCACAGGTACTGTGTGGTATTCTTTATTGGTATTAAGGGTAATTGTTAAGAGGTATTCATTCCATGCTGATATAAAAGTAATAATCGCTGTTGTAAATACCCCTGGTGCTGCAAGAGGAAAAATAACTTTTGTAAGCGTCTGAAATGGGGTAGCCCCATCTATCTTGGCGGATTCTTCAATTGCCAGAGGAATTTTGTTAAAATGTGTCACCATAATCCACACAGCTGCCGGCAAGGTAATCGTTGAATACGGCAAAACTACAAAATAGCTGTTTGTCAGATTAAGTGCTGTAAACAAATTGTAGATCGGACCTACTACAATCATCTGAGGAAACATAGAAATCACAAGTATCAATCCTAATAAAATATTTTTTCCTATAAAATTAAATCTCGAAATAGCATAGGAAGCAAGTATGGCAATACTGACTACGTACAGCGTCGTTGTGGTTGATACCACAAAGCTGTTCCATACTGAAAGCAACATCTCTTTTTCGAAAATAACTGTCCTATAGTGATCTAAGACAGCTCTTCCTGCGTAAATCGAATAAGCCCCGTCTCCAAATATTTCATTTGTAGGTTTAATCGAAGTCACAAGAATCCAAAAGAAGGGAAATATGATAATCCCCATAAAAAGTGCTATAAAAACAGCAAATACCACTCTCCACACGCCTGCATTGGTCTGCGTTTTATTCATTTTATCTCCCCCTAACTTTTAGACAT
This sequence comes from Clostridia bacterium, assembly GCA_029256345.1. Lineage (GTDB taxonomy): Bacteria > Bacillota > Clostridia > Lachnospirales > Cellulosilyticaceae > FMMP01. The sequence goes on from JAQSYC010000024.1 coordinate 9,114, forward strand.
AAGGTCTGTACCTAATACTTTAACAAACAGCGTAGCTATTGCCGCCACACATATAAACATCATCACAACAACAACTGACCCATAACCAAAATTTGTTTGTCCAAACATAATCTTATAAGCATAAATCGATAAGGTCTCTGTAGACCCACCCGGTCCTCCCCCTGTTAAAACCGCAATGAGGTCATATACCCTAAAGGCATCCAGTGTCCTAAACAATAAGGCTACCAATATAGCTGGTTTTAGGAGTGGCATTGTAATAGAAAGAAAGGTTCTTATTTTGCCAGCACCGTCAATTTGTGAGCTTTCATAAAGACCGCCATCTATCGTTTGAAGGCCTCCTAAAATAAGCAGTGCCATGTAAGGTGTTGTTTTCCATACGTCCGCAATAATAGCACATACCATGGCTCCGCCGCTTGTGAGCAAAAGCTGCTCTGCACTTTGTACTAGCCCTATATCTGCAAATAGTTTGGCTATAATACCGCTGCCACCGTCATACATATAACTCCACATCAGTGCCGATACTGCTGTAGGGATTGCCCATGGAATAAGAGATATGGTTCTGATGATACCAATCCCCTTCATTGCTTTATTCATAATCATGGCTAGGGCAAGCCCTAACATAAATTCTATGAATACAGAAACTGATGTAAACAAAACTGTATTTTTAAGGGCTGACCAAAACCTCAAATCCTTTAATACCTGTTTATAAGCTGTAAATCCTATGAAATTCGAACCAATGATACTTTTATCCAGGTCATCCATAACGAGCTGAATGTTTTCCCTATTTCCAAGTTCTACATCTCTATTGGCTTCATAAAGCTTTGTCACATCCGCTCTTACCTCTGCCATAAATGTCTCTATCTTTTTGGCCTCACTGCCAGATAATTTTATATTTTGATTTTGTTCTGAGTAAGAAGCTGCCATTTCACTCACATATCCCATAATTCTTTCAAACTCTTGTTTTTGATCACCTGCTTCTATAAACGCCATATCCTTTTTAAGATAATAAGCAATATATTTAGCATTTTCGTTAAATCCGCTGGTATTAAAGCTGCTGTCTAAAAACATCTTTGAGTTTTGCTGATCATTTAAACGGTAATCAAAGACGGTATATTTAATGGAGTCTACTATGGGCCAAATAGAAAAAATAGAGATAATGACAAGTATCGGTAATATAAATAGAAATTCCTTTAAAGATATTCTTTTGCTCACGTCCCCGTCCCCCCAACTATGCTATTGATATGAAAATAGGATAACCTTTTATTTTGAATACAGATGAGAATAGGACACCTACTAGGAGTCCTATCCCCATCATGAAATATTTTATTGTTTCAATGCTTCTTCCAGTGTCTTAACCGTTGTGTCTATATCTTGACTGCCTGATAAGTATTTATGAACATTCACTTGCACTGTATCTGATACTTTTGCATATTCTGCACTTACAGGTCTTGAAATGGTTGATTGAAGCGCCTTTTGAAAACCTGGGAAGTTAAGAAGTTCATTAGCTTTTTTGATTTCTTCGTCATTAAGCAGTGCATTAAATCCTGGTAAATAACCACCCTGTGTAGAATTGATTTTTTGTCCTTCTTGACCTGCAACAAAAGACATAAATGCCCATGCGCCTTCTGGACTCTTAGAGTTTTTATTCATAGATAATAGCCATCCCCCTACAACATTACCCGTTGGAAGAGGTGCAATACTGATTTGATCTGGTTTAACCTTTGATGTCTCTCCTTTAATGAGTCCATATTGATAAGGCCAGTTTCTTGAAAATACTGATTTGCCTTGTGTAAAGCTTGTATCCGTAGCCCCCTCATCATAGTTCAAAATATCAGCTGGCACTGCTTTTGATTCCACGAATTTCTTCATTGTTTCAAGTCCGCTTTTCAAATTAGTATAGCTGTTTGTAAACTCTGAAGCATTACAGGTTAGGCCTTCATACTGTTTGGACTGGAACACATAACCTGTCTCTGTACCACCTTGACCACTGTATTTTTCAGCCATTTCATAAAAATCATCATATGTATAGTCTCCGCTTTCCAGCTTTTTAGCATCTTCTTCACTTACTATATCTGTACGAAAATATAATAGACCTAAATCTGGGAAGTAAGGCAGCGTGTACTGTTTGCCTTGATATTTACCGGATGCCATAGACCCTGCATTAAAATCTGTTTCATTAAACCCTGCTTCATCCATTAACATATCCAGTGCTTCTATATAACCTGCTGCTGCGAACTCTCCAGCCCATACAACATCCAATGACATCACATCATATTCATCTGAACCTGATGATAAGGAAGTCAGCAATTGATCATGCATTTGCCCTGAATCATTAGTAAATTCAACAATTTCTGCTTCATATTCATTTTGAGCACTGTTAAAGGAACTAATCAATGTTTCAAGTGCTGGTGTACTATCTGCCTGCACTGCAAATTTGATTTTTATTTTTTCAGTCGGCACACTTTCTTCTTTTGGAGCTTCTGCTGCTGGTGCCTCTGCCTTAACCTCAGCTGCTGGTTTCTGGGCTGCATTTCCTGCGCACCCTACACTTGCAATAGTCATCGCTGCTACAGCTAAAATACTTAACCATTTTCTCATTCAAATTCCCCCTTGAATTTTTATTATCTTCCTTAATTTAACCAGAACTACCGAGAACTGCTCTAGTTTTTATGTTATAAATTTATTTTATACTATTTATACCAATTAGTATTTTACTATTTTAATAAAAGTATTATAATATTAATGAATAAACTATCTATAAGTTGAGCACTAAGGAGCGTACTTTTTATGGAACATAGTTATTTTCAAAATATACTTTTAGAAAAAATAGAACTTTTTAATTATTTTTCTAACCTGCCTATTCGTTTATATAGTAACAATGTCCTAATAGGGCATTTTCCAGAAAAGCACCCTTCTATCAAGCACCTATTAGGCTCTCAAGAAGGTTTCTTGAATCTTGTTTTTAGTGAAAATCAGTTTTTTACCTGCCAGTATATCTCTAATGATTATTATGAGTATTTTATAGCTTTTGAACTTGACCCTATTTTTCTTATTATGGCAGGTCCATTTTTAGATGAAGCGATGTATGATGCTAAGCTTTCTACGCTTATTAAACGACATACTCTTCCTATTAAAATGAAAGGCAAACTGCAGGATTATTTTTCTAAGCTTATGGTGATAGATAATACCAAATGCTTCTATATTAATAAGCTTTTAATGACTCTTTTTACTGATCATTTAAACCCTGCTCCAAAAGAAACCCATTCTTCCGAGCAGTCCATTCCGGAGAATTACTTTGTCACAACCTATAAAAATAGATTAACAATGTTCCAGCATCCTCCCTATTTTTTAGAACAGGTGATTATCAAACTCATTAAAAGCGGCACCAAGGCTAACGCCTCTCAAATTCTCTCTGAAATCAATTCCCTTAACAGAGCCAAACTTTCTGATAACCCCTTGCGTTCACTAAAAAATTCGCTTATCTGTTCCTGTACCATTTTCACCAGAGCTGCTATAAAAGGTGGTGTAACCGATGATGATGCTTTCACCCTTAGTGATGCTTTTATTTATGAGATCGAAAAAACTGACTCTATGTCTGAGCTGGATAAACTGGAATACAGAATGGTTGAAACCTTTATTGACAAAGTTCATCATGTAAGCACCTTTAAATTTTCTCTTGTTATCCGCAATACTATGACCTATATCATGAATCACCTATCCGAAAAGTTAACACTTCATGTCATTGCTGAAAATGTTTATGTACACCCTAACTATTTAAGTGCTCTCTTTAAGAAGGAAGTGGGTATAACATTATTTCAGTATATTCTCAAAAGGCGCATTGAAGAATCTACCTATTTCTTAAAATACAGCAATGAATCCATTGCAGATATTGCTTACTTTGCATAAATAATCGCTTATCTGCAAAGCAAACCCTATGAACCGCATCTTACATTGATTATGTCCTTCTTGATTACTTAGAGTGATTGACCTTCTGCACACGATTTGTTAGTTCTTGTTCCGAGCTTATCGTTTCGTTATCTTGAAGCACTATTTCATAAGTTGTGTTACCATCTTCTAAATAGTAATATACCCTTATGTTAGCGTACTGATAACCTGCATTTTGAAGAACTGCTATGACCTTATAGGCATCTTCCAGAAAAGCCCCTTCATTTTCATACACTTTTGGCACCCTATTCTGTCCCTCTTTTTCTTTCCAGCTATAACCAGGCTGTAGCTGGATTTCGGCATTAATAGGTTCCTCTCCGCTAAATCTGTCATTAAGGTTGTATTTAGCAATAGGAATACTCATATCTGCCTTAAGATTAATAGCGTAGTCTGTCAAATCTGTTTGATTTTCAATAAGCGTTGTAAGTACCATTTGAACTTGCTCCATCATGTTTCCAGTTGTTTGTGCATGATACCCATCTGAAATATAATCATGATTGCCATAATAAATAGTAGCTTTATTTCTCATATCATCTGTTTGAACGACGTTGGCCTGATAACCACTCATTTTTAAAAATATCCGCTCGATGTTTTCTATCTGTAGTCTGCCTTCATAGTTTTCATCAATATACTGCTCTATATTTGACTTAGCTTTTAAGTAGCCCTTTGGCGTTCCCCAAGTTTCGGCATAGTTACCTCCTGCTAAAATGACCAACAAAAGACCTATTATACTTAAAATTATTTTCTGATTTTTTTTGGGATGCCGGATACCTTTTGCCAATATCACTGCAGCAAAAGTCGCAAATACTATGCCTATGATCATGAAAACTCCATATCCATAATCATCTTTTAGACTTGCTATAAACAAGCCCCCCAAGAAAGCCGTCCCTACTATAACTAACCCATTTTCATAAAACAGTCTAAGTATAAAAGCAATGATGATAATAAATGGAATTGTAATGATAATCCCTTTAACCTCATATGTAAACCATGTTGCCATAAATATAATGATTAAAGCTGCTACGGTGGGTAGCTTATAGTGGCTATACTTTGTAATGAATTTTTCTCTCATCATTTACACCTCCTTTCCTCCTATGAATTATAGCACATTTTTCAAAATTCAGTATATATATTGGTTTTCTTATCTATTTCTAATCAAATTCTAATCTTTTGTTTAGCGTTTTCTCATAATCCTATCCTATAATAAGATTATAAACTAAACTAATTCATAAGGAGTTGTTAATAATGGGAACTATAACTATTGAACAAATTGATTTAATCATGGCAAGGGCTAATGTATCTTACGCAGAGGCTAAATCAGCACTTGAACAAACTAATGGTGATGTTGTTGAAGCTTTACTTTTTTTGGAAAAAGAACAAAAAATAAAAGATAAGGCCGCTTTTGATATTCCTCCTAAAGCCAATCAGAAATTCATGTCCTTTATCGAAAAATTAAATGCTATAAGTTTCATTATGAGAAAAAAAGATCGCACTTTTGTAGATGTACCTCTCTCAGTAGCCATTATTCTTGTAGCATGTACCTTTTATATTTCAATCATTGGTCTTTTGCTAGCACTCTTATTTGGTATTAAAATAGAATTTAAAGGCGAAAATGAAGTAGCTGACAAAATTAATTCTACTATCAATCACATGAATAAGTAGTTGCAGTACAAAGTATTTTACTTTAAACTATATACAAACTCATTGAGGATTATTAATTTTTATGGAAAGGAGGGATTGTCATTAAAAAAATTCTTATTATAGAAGATGAGGCAAAAATAGCCCGTTTTTTACAGCTGGAGCTGGAACATGAAGGTTATGAAGTAGCCATCCGCAGCGATGGCCGTGATGGGCTAAGGGCAGCTCTTGCAGACGATTACGATCTTATTATACTGGATGTCATGCTTCCCTCCTTAAATGGCATGGAAATCCTTCGCCGCATCAGGCAAGTCAGTATGATACCAGTCATCATGCTGACTGCTAAAGATGATATCACAGATAAGGTGATGGGCCTTGATCTAGGCGCCGAAGATTATATGACAAAACCCTTTGCCATTGAAGAACTTTTAGCTAGGATACGGGTTGTTTTTAAGTTTAAAGCGTCCTCCGAATCCTCCCCTCCATCAAAAACCCTTGAATGCGGCAAACTACTGGTTTATCCTGATAAATTTGAAGTCACCTATGATGGCATGCCCATTGCCCTTACAAAAAAAGAATTTGAGCTTTTACATTATCTAATACTCAACAAAAACCTGCTCCTTACACGAGATAATATTCTCGAAAATGTATGGGGCTATGAGTATATGGGCGACACAAATATAGTAGATGTTTACATCCGCTATTTGAGAGTTAAAATAGATCAGAAATTTGAACAAAAGATTATTTATACTGTAAGAGGAGTGGGGTATCAAATCAAAGATGCATAACTTTATCATCAAAATCTTTAAATGGATAGGTACAGGGATTTTATTTATTTTTAAGTTTATATTTGCATTCATAAACTATATCGTTATTGATTTTTTTAAGCTATTAGGGGTCTTTTTTAATAAAGTCCGTTTTTCTATAGCCTTTAAAATCAATCTTTTATATAGCTTTCTTTATTTGGGGCTCTTTTCTTTAACTTATACCATAAGCTTTGGTATACTTGTTAACTCTTTAAATCCAAATATCTTGAAAAATAGTGAACTTATTTTTTACTTCAAATGGGTATTAGGTCTATCTCTGCTTATCTCCATTACACTTTTTTTGATATTAGGAAGGATTGTCGTTCGAAATATGCTTAAACCTCTAAGTCTTATGACTGAAAAAGTCAAAAATATCAAAGAAGATGGTCTTCAGGAAAGACTCAACACCGACGGTGCCAAAGACGAGTTAAAAGATCTGGCTGTTACTTTTAATCAGATGATGGATCGTTTAGAAGTGTTTGTTGAAAGGCAGAAACAGTTTGTTTCTGATGCCTCTCATGAGCTCAGAACCCCTATTGCTATCATTGAAGGCTATACTGATTTGCTTGACAGGTGGGGAAAAGAAGATCCTAAAATATTGGCTGAAAGTATCCAGTCTATCAAATACGAAACCAAAAGTATGAAGCAGTTGGTCGAACAGCTCCTTTTTTTAGCCAGAAGTGACAGAAATACATTAACGGTCAATAAGGCAATCATTAACTTATCTGAAGTGATGAAACAAGTTGTAAAAGAAACTTCTTTTATAGATGATGAACATGAATTCTTATGCAAGACCGACGAACAAGTCCTCATCTTAGGAGATGCCCATCTTATTAAAGAACTCATCCGAATACTTGTTGATAATGCAATCAAATATACCCCTGAAGGAGGCACTATCACCCTCTATTCAGTAAACACATCTAAAAATGTTGTCTTATCTGTTAAAGATACAGGTATAGGTATTGCCGGCGAACATATCGAACATCTTTTTGAAAGATTTTACCGTGCCGAGGAAGCCAGAGACAAAAACAGCGGTGGAACCGGTCTTGGTCTGGCTATTGCCAAATGGATAGCTGATATTCATACCGCTTCTATTACTGTAAGCAGTACCCTTGGAGAAGGTGCTGAATTTATCGTCTTTTTCCCCAGTACAAAAAAATAAAAAAACGTTAAATTTCAATACGAAATTTAACGTTTTTTTGGGATGCGATTAGGGGGACTTGAACCCCCACGTCCGTTATAGACACTAGAACCTGAATCTAGCGCGTCTGCCGATTCCGCCATAATCGCCCATTTGCTTTACAGTGAAAGCAAATATAATTATACCCAATATCTTCACGCATATCAAGTACTTTATTAAACTTCTTTTTTCATTTCAATAATCATGAAATGAGAGGTTTGGCGGGCTTTTATGGTGATGTTTTCTTCTATGATTTCCAGTGCGTCTCTTTCGTCCATTAGGATATCATTGATGTCTGAAGTGCCTTCTATTTGAATGAGATACGCCTGCCTGCCTTTTTCTGTAGAAAAATCTATCTTGCTATCAGCTTCTAGCTCCAACACATAAAAGTTAACATCTTGATTAATCTTGATCACGCCGTCTCCTTTTTTGTCTGAAACAATATGCAGCCACTGATTTTTTCGTTCCTCCCATCTAAATCTGTAATCCCCATAGTTAGGGGTATGCCCCTTTTTGTCCGGAACAATCCATATCTGAAGAAATCTTGATAGCTTTTCTCCTAAATTATGCTCACTATGATACACACCTGTTCCCGCACTCATATATTGTACCTGCCCCCTAGTGAGAGTGCTTTTGTTACCCATGCTATCTCCATGAGTTAACGTACCGTCTACTACATAAGATACGATTTCCATATCTCTGTGTGGATGGGTCTCAAAACCCGTCCCCGCTGCAACAAGGTCATCATTTATAACTCTTAAAATACCAAAATTCATATTATCAGGGTTGTAATATTCGGCAAATGAAAAATGAAACAAACTCTTAAGCCATCCCAAATTACTTCTTCCCATTTTTTTGTGATC
>JAQSYC010000025.1 GCA_029256345.1 Clostridia bacterium
GGTGATCATGCAAGGTAAAGTATTTCATGATGAAACAGGTAATATTTTAGCCTATAGTCCAAGTTATTATCCGGCTCATGCAAAAGGGGATGTGAGATTCACAACCGTTATGGCCTATGAAGAAGGGACGAAAAAATACGCCAGGGAATTATGTACACTGTATAGTGAATTTATTGGCAGTGGTACGCTGCTGCGGCCAGAAGGAGCAGCGAGGTTATCCAACCGATTAGGTACGAAAGGACCAGGGTTTTTTGCAATGGGCTGCAGCGTGGAGATTAAAGCTGACCGATCGGTAACAGTGGATCATTTTGTAGGATTGATTTCGAACTTTAATGAGGAGGAACCAACTGATGTTTTGGTGAAACAGCAAATTGAAAGTCTGCAAAAAAAGTTTAGCAAAGAGACTCAAGTGGAGCAGTGCTTTTTAGAACAGTTGGAAGGATACAAAAAATATAGAGACTATTTGCAGGTCCATACAAAAGATGCGCAGTTTGATACATATGTTAATAAAAATTTGCCTTTTCAGGTATTATATCAGACTTTTGTATCCCGCTCTTTCGATCTGACGCAAAAGGGGTATAGAGAGATTGGATTTAGAGAAATACAAGACATATTTGGATCTATGTATTATTTAATATCCATGGGGGAAATAGAATATACGAAAGCTTTGTTGCAAGAATGGATTTCTAAAGTATTAGAATTTGGATATTGTTATCATAACTTTTTTTGGCAAGGCAAAGAGGCTGGCAAATGGTCAGATGATGGCTTGTGGCTGGTACAGGCTGTTTATAGATTTGTAAGTTATACAGGGGATGATAGTTTTCTGGATACCGCTTTTGAGATTCCAGAAACAGGAGGAAGGAAAAGAAGTGTCTATGAAACGCTGCAAGCGGTTATTAAGTACTCATCAGAAGTATCAGTGGGTAACCATGGCTTGCCGCTGATTGATCATGCAGACTGGAATGACTGCTTAAAAGTAGATGAAGAGGCCATAAGAGGTGCTGAAAAAGAAGAAATTTACCTTAAAACAGGAAAATTCATAAATAACCAATCCGAAAGTGTTATGAATGCCTTTTTGCTTAAGATGGCTATAGTGGAGATGTTAGAGTTTGCAAAAATAAAAGGGGATGCTAGTTATCACTCAAGGCTGCAGGTATTAAGAGATAAGCTGAGTCAAAATATTCAGAAGTATACTTGGAAAGGAGATTTTTATGCCAGAGTGTTATTCAATAGATTTGGAGATAAAATAACTTTCTTAGGAGCAGCTGGAGATGGCTTCTCAGCAGATCCTAAAAGTCATGGGACTTACTTTTTAAACTCATTTAGCTGGTCTATTCTGGCTAAGGAAGCAACAGAAGATCAAATAGAGATTATGCTTGATAGAATTGAAAACCATCTTAAAACCCCATATGGTATCAAACTTATGAGCCCAACAGATTTATCAAGAGTTGCTACAAAAACTGCAACAGGAGAGTATTTCCCAGGAGACAGGGAAAATGGGGGTGTTTTTAAGCATGCAGCTATGATGGCAACAGCAGCCATGATACAAGCGGCTCAAGTGGTAGCAAGTAAAGAACTGGCTCAAAAACTGTCGGATATGGCTTATTGGATGGTGGACCTCACACTGCCTTATCGCACGTTAGAAAGTCCATTTGAAATAGCAGGTAATCCAAGGTGGTGCACACAGTATAATAATAGTGAAACAGGAGAAAATATAGGTCCTACATTAAGTGGGACATCAACATGGCTGTTTTTGACATTAACTGAAATGTTAGGCATTGAATATGAGAGAGAAAAATTGGTTTTAAATCCCATTTTAAGAAATCAGTCTGTAGAGGTACACTATGATTTAAGGTTTTTTGATGCCGTGTATGAGATTCATATCACAAAACCAGAAGGCTTTTATAGAATAAAGGACGGCCAGTATATTATAGAACTTGACGGAGTGACTATAGAAGAAAATAGTATAAAACTTATAAATGATCATCAAAGACATCAGGTGAAAATGAGATTTGAAATATCAAAATAACTCCCAGAGTAATTTAACAACCATGCCAGCGGACATAGTAATAAACAGAGGTTTAATAAGTTTGGTGCCTTTATTTAAAGCAAGACGGCTGCCAACTTTAGCACCTGCAATCATACAGAGTCCCACAGGTATACCTATGAGGTAGTCAATTTTATGATTTAAAGCGAATAATACTAATGAAGTAAGATTGCTGGTGAAGTTGAGAATCTTTGCATTACCTGTAGCATTTATAAAGTCAAAATGATATATTTTTATAAAACCAAACAATAAGAAGGCACCTGTGCCAGGGCCAAAAAATCCATCATAAAAGCCCAGTGAAAAAGAGAAAACAACACCTAATAGAATGTTTTTGGAGGTTAGTTCCTTAAAGGTGTTTTCTATGCCTATCTTTTTTGAAAACAAGGTATATACAGCTATCACTATCATAAGGATAACAATAAGTATATTTAGTATTTCAGCAGGTATCAACAGGGTTGTATTAACTCCAACTACCGCCCCAAAAAGTGTAAAGGGAATAAGGATTTTCATAAGCTTTAAATGAGCCTTTTTGGATTTGATATATTCATAAGAACTTGTGAAACTCCCCATGCTTGCTGAAAACTTATTGGTTCCTAGTGCCATATGAGGGGGGAGACCACTCATTAAAAAGGCAGGAAGACTGATGAGACCGCCGCCTCCAACGATGGCATCTACAAAAGAAGCGATAAAACCAGCGACACATAATAATACGATCATATAAGTACCATCCTTATGTAAAAAATGTTTGATGTGAATCATTATATTATAAAGGCAATAGATATAATACACAATAGAAAACTCCTCTTAGCATGAAGAGGAGTTTTCTAGGCTTGGGTAAGGGTGGTTTCAGCTTGCATTTGAGGTTTCCTTAAAGGCAGCTGAAAAGGGTAGATGTTTCTTAAAAATGATGGATGTATTATTGGGGTGCTCGATACATCTTAACGTGATGTTAAGATGTATTCATAGTATGACCAGGTTTTTAGATTTTATACCTGTTTTTAGTTAACCTTACAACAAAGATGTTATATAATAAAAGATAGTAAAAGGTAATGATTAAGCAGAGGAGATGTATGAAAAATGGAAAATTATTTTTATAAATGCGAAGTATGTGGTTTTGTGCATTTGGTGCCAGCATACTGGACGTCTTTTAATCCAGACGTAGAGATGAGTTTCTCGCATATTGACAGACACACAGGAGAACCGTGTTCAAATAGCGCGCTACAGCTGATACCTCCTATGGAATAAGTTAAAAGAATGCCCGTATAATATAAGGAGGCAGAGGCGAATAATAAGCAAAGCAAAATCTGCTGAAATGTATTTAGACAGACTGGAGATATGAAATGTTTTGGAGTAGGGCGATTATTTATCTGATTAGGCTCATTTTTATTATTAATGCACTTTATTTAGCAGTAACTTTAAAATTTGTTTTAGCAGCATTACTTTTGGGCAGCTTGGTACTTGTTTTGGTACCGGAGATTTTTACAAAAATAACGGGTGTTAAGATCCCAAAGGGTGCAAGAGCATGTTATGCAGTGTTTATACTAGGTACTCAATGGCTTGGAACTTACCTAAGACTATATGATTCGCTTTTATGGTGGGATATTATGCTACATTTTTTGTCAGGTATTCTTCTAGGGTATGTAGGACTTGTTTTAATGGTATGGCTGGATAAAGAACATAGCATAAAAGGGGAAAATAAGCCTATTATAACTATTCTTTTCTCCTTTTGTGTTGCTGTTTCAGGGGCAGTGTTTTGGGAAATAATAGAATTTTTAGCAGATACTTTTTTAGGGAGTCATACACAGCTTGGAAGTCTGCAGGATACAATGGAAGATATGATTTATGGAACACTAGGGGCAGCACTGTTTGCATGCTATCTCTATAGAGGTTTCCGCAGAAATAAAGTGCTGTTATTTGAAAAACTCATCGCACTTAATAAAAAAGATAAAGAGGATGAGTAAAAGCTTGTCCTTTTTATCTTTTTCTTTTCAATGGTGAAGAATATTGGTATAGTAAAAGAAGATTTATAAGTTGGAGAGTAGGAGAAGAACACATGGAATATTTTAATATAGAGCTAAATACCAACTTGGAGGTAAGACCTATAGAAAGAGACGGTGATATGGATTTATTTATTCCAACACTGGATTATCCAATCCATCTTGAAGGGATGGGAGATGACTTTTCAAGAATACAGTTTCCAACGGCGAGGGCAATACTCATTAGGATGTCGCCGAAGGTAAACACTATCACTTGTCATGTATTAAAAGATGTTGATTTGTTTTCAAGCTTTGTAAATTTTGAAGTGAGAAAAGAGCTTAACAGCATTGTTATTTATCAAAGAGAAGGCTATATTGAACTGAGTTTTAAATAGAGAGGGACTAATCATGATTTTATTATCAGCAAATAATATTAAAAAAGTATACGGTGAAAAGACTATTTTTTCTGATCTTTCCATAACAGTGGACAGCTCAGAAAAAATAGGCATCATAGGGATTAATGGTACAGGGAAAAGCAGTTTGCTTAAGATATTGGCAGGTCATGAAACAGCAGACCAAGGAGAAGTGGCAACATCTAATGAGTTAGATATAGAATACCTGCCTCAAAATCCTGTTTTTGATGAAAAGGCCACTGTTCTTGAACAAGTTTTTAAAGGAGAGTCTGCCTTTATGAAAGTTTTAAGAGCTTATGAAAGTACATTAGAGACTATGAATGAAAACCCAGAGAACGAAGAACTTTCGCAAAGGCTTATTAAGTTAAGCGCGCAGATGGATGCGATAGGAGCTTGGCAGGTAGAAAGTGAAGCAAAAGCTATTCTTACAAAACTAGGAATCACTCAGTTTAATCAAGAAGTTTCTAGGCTTTCCGGAGGACAAAGGAAAAAGATTGCACTTGCGGGGGCACTGATTAGACCCTGCAATTTATTGATACTTGACGAGCCTACCAACCATTTGGATAATGATACAATTGATTATCTAGAGGAACTCTTAAAAACCAAAAAATGTGCGGTGCTGATGGTAACTCATGACAGATACTTTTTAGATAGAGTCGTTAATAAGATCGTAGAGTTAGATCAAGGAAGGCTCTATAAATATGAGGGGAATTACCAGGCGTTTGTAGAACTTAAAGCCCAAAGGGAAAATATGGAGGAAAGAATAAGAGAGAAAAATCTTTCGTCCTACAAAAATGAATTGGAGTGGATGAGAAAAGGGGTAGAAGCAAGGCGAACCAAACAAAAAGCAAGACAAGACAGATTTTATGAGCTGGAGGAGACTGTTGCTAAAACAGCCAAACAAAGTATGGATATCGCTCTTGGAACAAGTCGTTTGGGAAAAAAGATTATTGCGATGGAGGGGCTGACAAAGTACTTTGAAAAACAATGTGTGCTTAAAGCGTTCACTTACACGGTTTTAAAGCAAGATCGAATAGGAATCATTGGAGATAATGGAGTAGGGAAGTCCACTTTGCTTAACCTTATTACAGAAAGAATAGTAGCAGATGAAGGTATCATAGATATTGGGGAAACTGTAAAAATTGGCTATTACACCCAAGAAAATAAAGATATGGATTTATCTCTTAGGGTGATAGATTATATTAAAGATCAGGCCGAATATATTAAACTGGCGGATGGGAGCAGTCTTTCGGCTAGTAAGATGTTAGAACGGTTTCTCTTTACGCCTGCTATGCAGTATGCTGTTATTGGCAAATTATCTGGAGGAGAAAGAAGACGGCTGTATTTATTAAATATATTGATGCAGGATATTAATGTGCTTTTGCTGGACGAGCCAACCAACGACCTAGATATATACACACTGCAGATACTGGAAAGTTATATTGACGATTTTGATGGACCTGTACTTGCAGTATCTCATGACAGATATTTTTTAGACCGTATTGCGGATAAAATTTTTGTATTTGAAGGAGAGGGTAAAGTTAGTCATTATCCTGGCAATTATTCAGATTATTATTTGAAAAAGCAAGAACAAGAAAAAGTAACACTAAAAGAATCTCATAATAAAAAGTTGCAAAATGAAATACGAGAGGTATCTTCAGAGGCAGGGGTAGTAAAAATAAAGTTTACCTACAAGGAAAAGATGGAATATGAAAAAATAGATGAGGAAATTGAAGCAATAGAAAGCACTTTAAAAGAGTTGGAAAATGAAATGGCTGAAAATGCCAGTCATTTTAGTAAGCTGCAAGAATTGATGCAAAAAAAGGAAGAAATAGAGGAGCAGTTTACGTATAAATTACAGAGATGGGAATACTTAAACGAATTAGCGGAGAAAATAAATACAAAATAATATTCATTTACGGTTTTTTAAGAAATTAATGTAATAAAACTTTTAAATAGACTATATTTTTAGGATAAGAATGTGTATAATAATAAGGGTATATTTAGAGATAATAAGGAGGAGCATTAAAATGGATGAAAATAATATCACCATGGCTGACTTAATGGCAGAAATTGATAAATCAATGACACGTATATATAGAGGGGACATCCTAAAAGCAAAAGTTGCTTTGATTCAAGATCAAGGAGTAATTGTAAATATAGGCTATCATGCAGATGGACTTATTACATGGAGCGAATTCTCATATGATGAAATTGATAAGAATAGTATTCAAATAGGTGATGAATTTGAAGTAACTGTTCTAAAAATAGATGATGGCGAGGGGAATGTACTTGTTTCCAAACGAAGAGCAGAAGCAGAAACAGCTCTGATTGATGTTGCAGAACTATTTGAGAAAAAAGAAGTATTTACAGTACGTATTAAAGAAGTTGTTAAAGGCGGCGTCGTGGCCCCAGTTAAAGGATTACGAGCATTTATCCCAGGATCTCAAATTTCTAATACATATGTACAAGATTTAGCACAATATGTAGGACAAGAAGTTGAAGTAGAGATTATCGAATTTGTTCCTAAAACTAAAAAAGTTGTTTTATCAGGAAAAAGAATTGCCGCTGAAAAAGCTGGCGCTGCTAAAAAAGAGAAGCTCGAAGAGCTTGTAGAAGGTCAGAAGTATTCTGGAACGATTACCAAACTTATGCCTTATGGGGTATTCGTAAATCTTGGAGGTGTAGATGGCCTCATTCATAACAATGATTTGTCATGGACCAGAATCAAACATCCTTCTGATATTGTAAAAGAAGGCGATAAAGTAGAAGTAACAGTGCTTACAGTAGATAAAACAGCAGGCAAGGTATCTCTTAGATTAAAAGATATAGATATGGATCCTTGGTACCTAGAATCAGTTAACTTAGAAAAAGATCAAATCGTTCCAGCAACGATTACACGGTTTACTCATTTTGGCGCATTTGCTAAAATTAGTGAAAATGTAGAAGGACTTATTCATATTTCACAAATATCAGAAAAAAGAATTCAAAAAGCAGAAGAAGTATTAGAAATAGGTCAAGAAGTTCAGGTTAAAGTGCTTAACATTGATAAAGAAAATAAAAAAATATCTCTTAGTCTTAAAGAAGTAGAAGAAAAAGCGGATGAAGAAATACTTCAATACATGACTCAGGATGAAGAAAGTACGACACTGGGTGATGTTTTAGGTAATCTTTTTTAAAAAGAATCCATTAGGATTCTTTTTTTGTATATGGAAATAAATAGATTGATAAGATTGTTGTAAAAATATCTAAAAATGTGATAAAATGAAGAAAAATAAAGGGAGATTAAGATGGGGATATTTGAAATATTGTTTAAAAAATCTAAATCAAGATCTACTGTATCGCGTAGCACGAGTTCTCTAGAAGGTATTTTTGATGAACTTAATGAGTTAGTTATAAAAAAGCAACGAATAAGTGACTATCTCGTAGATTTAGAAAGAAGAGAAAATGAAATTCAAAAATTTGATGCCTTAGACAAAGGGGATATCGAACAGTTAAATATTTTGGCTAACAAAGCTAAAGATATAGAAGAAAAAAAACAAAATCTTAGAGGAAGACTTATTAGAAACAATAAAGCACTTTATTTGATAGCTCAGTACGAAGGAGATCTGCCAAATCTTATCAAAGAAATGTATGATTCTGAAAGGAATCAAAGAGATACAGAGATGAATATTGTTTATTTACAAGAAGAAAAAGAAGAGTTGTTAGAAGAAAGAGAAGCACTGCTCAAAGGATATCGTTTTTTAAAGCATTTTAGTGTTTTTTTTGTTATTATGATAGCACTGTGTCTTCTTGCTACTTTTGCACTTATGCAGGTCTTAAGGGAAGAAATATGGATTGCATTAAGTGTGTTTGGAAGCATGCTGCTTGTTTTTGTTGTGAGCATTTTATATGCCAAAGATAAAATGGAAAGAGAACTGAATAAAAATGTCATTTTGCAGCAAAAAGCTATAAAATATCTTAATAAGTCTAAAATTAGATATTTTCATCAAAGAAGGTATTTAGATTTTCAATATGAAAAATTAGGCGTAGATAGTACTTCAAAATTAGAAATGTATTATAATCGCTATATTAAAAACAAAGATAATGAAAAAAAATATATGCAGTTCAATCAGTTGCTTGCAGAAATAGAACAAAAAATGCTAGAGATTATCAAAAATAAAAAAATTCATGTAGAGTATATTGAAAACCTGACAGATTGGGCACTTGCCCCTCAAAAGGTTAATGCCATTAAAACCTTAAAAGCGGATAAAGAAAAAACAATCGAACAGCATAAAGCTTTAGTGCTTTATGAAGAAACCTTGTGGAAAGAAGTCTATAGCTATGAAAAAGATGAAGAGATGAAGGCGATTATTCATCATAAGATTAATATGTATCATGATAAAGTCACTGGGCATCTTGACAAAATAAAAAAAGATGCATAAAATAGTAGAATAAAAGAATAATAAAGTATGCGATGATAAAGAGGAGTATAATATGCCTAAGCACAGAGAGAGGAGATTAAAGCTGGAAGTCTTCTCGCAGACGGGGTATTAGAAGGTAGCTTTTGAGCACTGTTTTTGAAATAATAGTAAAAAATAGCGGGTGTGCCCGTTACAGCATTTGGAGTGCTTTGCTTGTCGCAAAGAATTAAGGTGGTACCACGAAGTTTTTTCGTCCTTAAATAATGGATGAAAAAGCTTTTTTTATTTGTCAAAAATAAGAATAAATGATATTTACAATAGGAGAGAGTGGGTGTAAATGTGCAATCGATAGGATTTATAATATTTTGTATAGGTACAGTCATTACTTTTGGCGCAAAACGCATTGTAGTAGCAAAAACAAAGCTAGATCAAGAGGATAAAGAGGAAATGGGTGCACTTATAAATAGTGCGGTCATTGCAGTAAAATTAATCGGTTTTATTGTAGCACTCATTGGTTTTATTTTTATAATGCTTTAGAGGGTTTGCCCATAGGACCTTAACAAATCTTTACGAATTCAAAGGAGGAACAAAATGAAAGAATTAGAAAAAATATATGACCCTAGCAGTGTAGAAACACGGCTTTATAAAAAATGGATGGATAAAGGCTATTTTCATGCAGAACCGGATGAAACAAAAAAACCGTTTACCATTGTGATGCCACCACCTAATATTACAGGACAGCTCCATATGGGCCACGCATTAGATAATACATTACAGGATATTTTAATCAGGTATAAACGTATGCAGGGATATAATGCACTTTGGATGCCTGGAACAGATCATGCCAGTATTGCAACAGAAGTTAAAATAGTGGAGCAGCTTGCCAAAGAAGGTGTATCAAAAGAAGATTTAGGCAGAGAAGGATTTCTTGTTAAAGCGTGGGAATGGAAGGAACAGTATGGCGGACGTATTATCGATCAGCTTAAAAAAATAGGAAGCTCATGTGACTGGGAAAGAGAACGATTTACAATGGATGAAGGTCTTTCTAAAGCCGTTGAAGATGTGTTTATTAAGCTTTATGAAAAAGGATATATTTACAGAGGCTCTAGAATGATTAACTGGTGCCCGGTATGCGGCACATCTATTTCGGATGCAGAGGTAGAGCACACAGAAAAAGAAGGGTATTTCTGGCATCTGAGGTACCCAATTGTAGGCTCAGATGAATTTATTCACTTGGCAACAACAAGACCTGAGACGTTATTAGGAGACAGCGCAGTGGCTGTTAACCCAAAAGACGAAAGGTATGCACATTTAGTAGGAAAAATGGTTAAATTACCACTTACAGATAGAGAAATACCTATTATTGCAGATGATTATGTGGATAGGGCATTTGGTACAGGAGTCGTTAAAATAACACCTGCCCATGACCCCAACGATTTTGAGGTAGGCCAGCGCCATAATTTGAGTCAGATTTGTGTCTTAAATGATGATGGTACAATGAATGATTTGGCTGGAGAATATGCACAAATGGATCGATATGAAGCTAGAAAACATATTGTGGAGGCATTAGAAGAGAGAGGATTACTTGTTAAAGTGGAACCTCACACCCATAATGTAGGAACACATGACAGATGTAAATCAGTTGTAGAACCTATGATTAAAGCCCAATGGTTTGTAAAAATGGAGGAAATGGCAAAACCTGCAATTAAAGCACTAAAAGAAGGGGATCTGTGTTTTGTACCTGAAAGATTTGAAAAAACTTATTTGCATTGGCTTGAAAACATAAGAGATTGGTGTATTTCAAGGCAGCTGTGGTGGGGCCATAGGATTCCAGCTTATTATTGTGAAACATGCGGAGAAATTATCATTGCAAGAGAGAAGCCTTCCGAATGTACGAAGTGTAAAGCAACTCATTTGGTTCAGGATGAAGATACATTAGATACGTGGTTTAGCTCGGCCTTATGGCCATTTTCAACACTTGGATGGCCTGACCAAACAAAAGAACTAGAGTATTTTTATCCAACCAGTGTACTGGTGACAGGGTATGATATTATCTTTTTTTGGGTTGTACGTATGGTCTTCTCAGGACTTGAGCAATAGATCCTCTGGAGGTGATCGATCAATATGGGGCGGATGCCCTAAGATTGACACTGGTAACAGGTAATGCCCCAGGTAATGATATGCGTTTTTATTATGAAAGGGTGGAAGCAAACCGTAATTTTGGCAATAAATTATGGAATGCCACACGGTT
Organism: Clostridia bacterium; assembly: GCA_029256345.1. Lineage (GTDB taxonomy): Bacteria > Bacillota > Clostridia > Lachnospirales > Cellulosilyticaceae > FMMP01. Next base: position 11,091 of record JAQSYC010000025.1, read on the forward strand.
TATCTTAATGAATTTTGAAGATGAAGACAGTTGTCAAGGCGTATCCCTAGAGGATCTTACAGCTGCTGACAGATGGATTATTTCGAAAGTTAACACCCTTACCAGGGAAGTTACAGATAATATGGATAAATATGAACTGGGTGTAGCTGTTCAAAAGTTATATGATTTTGCTTGGGAAGAGTTTTGTGATTGGTATATAGAAATGGTTAAACCAAGGCTTTATAATAAAGAGGATGTTACAAGGAAGGCTGCTTTGTGGACTTTGAAAACAGTCATGATTGATATTTTGAAGATGCTGCATCCTTATATACCATTTATTACAGAAGAAATATTTATGGGACTGCAGCATCAAGAGGAAAGCATTATGATTTCTCAGTGGCCAGTTTTTAAAGAAGAATGGCAATTTATATCGGATGAAGAAGAGATTGAGCTTATTAAGGGAGCTGTTAGAGCTGTACGTAATCTGCGAACAGAGATGAATGTACCACCCTCAAGAAAGGCGAAGATTATAATTGTCTCTAAAGAAGAGCAAATCATTGACCTTTTTAAAAGAGGCAAAGTGTTCTTTAGTGTCTTAGCGTCTGCATCTGAAGTTATTTTGCAACAAGATACAAAGGGGATAGAGGCCGATGCAGTTTCTGCACTTATTCCAAATGCAGTACTCTATATCCCTTTTGCAGACTTAGTCGATTTACAAAAAGAGTTAGAAAGACTAGGAAAAGAAAAACAAAAGTTAGAAATGGAAGTAGATCGTGTAAACAAAAAACTTGCCAATGAAGGTTTTGTGGCCAAAGCACCAGCGGCACTTATAGAAGAAGAAAAGGCTAAAAAGGCAAAATATGAAGACATGCTGAGCGCTATTGTGGAACGGATTGAAAAGTTAAGTTAATTATAGTGGCATAAAAGATAGGATTGGTTTTATAATCCTATCTTTTATTATTTTGTAGTAATCCTTTTTTAAAATTGTAATACTTTTTGTTGTCAATGTATATATATAGCATAAGGGACATGCATTATGATAAGGAAAGTAGAGGGATAAATATGAGGAAAAGGTATTACAACCGAGCAATAGATACTATTTTACATGAATTGAGTGTAGAGCCATCAAAAGGCTTATCTCATAAAGAAGCCTGTAATAGGTTAGAACAATATGGACCGAATGTATTCAGCAAACCTAAAGAAAAGAGTATGTTGTATCAAATCAAGGAGGTTTTGACACAGCAGCTCATTATCATTTTACTTATAGCTGCAGGAATCAGTTTTTTAATTGGACAATATCAAGATGCCATAGGCATATGTATTTCTATATTATTAGGCAGCACAATAGGTCTGTTGACAGAGAATAGATCTAAGAAAGCCGCTGAGGCTTTAACAAAGATGACTGAGGACATAGAGGTTAAAGTTTTAAGAGATCATCAAAAGATAATGGTTCATAAGAGTGAAATTGTGCCAGGGGATGTGGTATTCGTTGAGAGCGGGGACAAGGTACCGGCAGATGGCCGGATTATACAGGCTGTGGATCTTAAGGTAAGAGAAGATATGCTGACAGGAGAATCTGATGATGTCAGTAAAAAGGTGGGTATTGTAAAGGAGCAAAGTACAGTCATTGATGGGCAAGAGATTGTTCAGGAGCCAATTCCAGCTAGGCAATACAATATGTTGTTCGAAGGAACACTTATTGCCTATGGCAGTGCAAAGATGCTTGTGACAGCTACGGGAGATTATAGTGAGATGGGAAATATCGCCAAAGACTTAGGAGAATCAGAAACAGATACACCACTGGAGATTAAAATGGATAGTTTAGGAAAAACAGTTTCTAAAATATCAACAGCTATTGCAAGCCTGTTGTTTATTTATATGTTGATACAAATAGTACAAGCCCACCCACTTACAATAGAGTTCACCAGTAGCCATGCACTGCTGAACTCACTCAAGCCGTTAGTAGAAAACTTTCCGGAAATAAAAACAGCCTTTGTAGTATGTGTTGCACTTATTGTAGCAGCGGTACCGGAAGGATTGGCTACAATGATCAACATTACACTGGCGATTACGATGAAGCAAATGGCAAAAATCAATGTTTTGGTCAGAAAAAAAGAAGCCTGTGAGACTATCGGCGCAGTAAGTGTGATTTGCAGTGATAAAACAGGAACATTAACTCAGAATAAGATGAAGGTAGCTAAAGTTTATATGGAAGGACAATACCAACAAACCAATCGTCTGGGGGATTATAAGTATTTTTTTGATAACTGCATTGTGAATAGCACAGCAGATATAGAGAAGTATAGAGGTGAAGAGAAATATATAGGGAGTGCTACAGAATGTGCATTGCTGTCTTTATACAAAAATTGTAATTATATGGAGATAAGGGAAAAAGTAGGGATTGTTAGGCAGATTCCTTTTTCCTCTCAGACAAAATATATGGCGACTATTTTATCAGACGGAGATAGTTATGAGATTCTTTCAAAGGGAGCCCCGGAAGTCATATTGAAGCAATGCGGTTATGAAAGTATAAATGGAGAAATCAAAAAGCTTACAGAATCCAGAATAAGAGAAATCATGTATCAGATTGGACTTTTGCAGTCCGATGCCATGCGGGTTCTAGCTTTTGCTTATCAAAAGACCCAGGTTAATAAGGGGTTTTTGCAAAAAAAAGAGTTTATAAAAGAACTTATTTTTAACGGATTTGTGGGCATCACAGATCCCCTCAGAGAAGGAGTCAAGGAAGCTATTAAGATAGCCGTGGATGCAGGTATAGAAACCAAAATGCTAACAGGAGACAATATTCAAACAGCTGTAGCTATTGGTAAAGAGATAGGACTTGTTGGTCATGGCATGAGAGCTGTAGAAGCAAACTATATTGATACCCTAAGTGAAGACATGCTTGCCAAGGAAATGAAAACTATTTCAATTGTAGCCCGGTCAAAACCAGATACCAAAATGCGTATTGTACAGGCTTTACAAAAAGCAGGAGAAGTAGTAGCAGTTACAGGAGATGGGATCAATGATGCGCCAGCCCTTACAAAAGCAGATGTAGGCGTTGCTATGGGAATAGCTGGAACAGAAGTCAGCAAAAGTGCAGCAGATATTATTTTAACAGATGACAGTTTTAGTACAATCGTTGAAGCAATTAAATGGGGAAGAGGAATTTACAATAACTTTCAAAGATTTATTCAATTTCAATTAACCGTTAATATTATTGCTTTTATGATTGCAATAATAACTCAGATCATGGATTTGGAGATGCCTTTCACAACCATTCATTTATTATGGATTAATATTATTATGGATGGCCCACCGGCCTTGGCACTCGGACTTGAACCCATAAGAGCTACCGTTATGAAAAGAAAACCTATTCCAAGAGAGGCTAATATCATCAATAGATTTATGGTAAGAACTATTTTTACCAATAGTATTTTTATCACCTTAATTCTTTTGGCACAAATCAAATGGAATTTTCTGGGTGCCTCTGATCAGATGATAGGGAGTGCAACACAAAAACAAACCGTCCTTTTTAGTTTATTTGCTTTTAGCATACTCTTTAATGCACTTAATTGCAGGGAGTTTGGAACAGGAAGTATCGTTAATAACTTTTTCAAAAATAAACTGGTATTGATACTGATATTAGGGACGGCTGTCATACAGATTGTAGTCATACAGCTTGGGGGAGGATTTTTTAATGCAACACCGCTTTCTAGGGAAATGTGGCTTAAAATTATAGGTTATGGCTCGCTAGTAGTTGTGGTTAATGAAGTGATCAAGTTGTTTTTAAGGATCTTAAAAAGAACAGCTAAAGGTGCGGTGAGGCAAGTACGAAGGGTTTACGTACAATATAAATAAGACTGGGAGAGGCGCTATGCAGTAGTTTTGCTGTATAGCGTTTTTTTCATTTCTATCAAATCAAGCCTAAGTCATTAAAAATATATTGACTTTTATAGTCGAGGATAGTAGGATAAAGAAGTAAAAAGTATGTTAATAATTTAACGTTAATTTATTAACATATGAAGAAAATGGAATTAAATAAAAAAGATTGCAAGTTCATTGCAACCTTTTTTATTTAAGTATATAAAACATCTGCAGTATACAACGTGCAATGGCAATAGGCACGGATCAATCTCATTTTATAAGGAGGAAGTTATGGAGCAAGTCATTGATTTTAAGGCATTGGATGAAGTATTAGTAAAAAACAATTTTAGTAAAAATAATATTATTAGCATTTTACAAGATATTCAGGAGCAGCATAGGTACATACCACACGAGGCTTTTCCTTATCTTGCTGAAAAGCTAGGAATAAGTACAGCTAAAATTTTTGGGGTAGCCACTTTTTATGAAAATTTTTCGCTGGAACCAAAGGGCAAATACATCATTAAGATATGTGACGGCACAGCTTGTCATGTAAGGAAATCTATTCCTATTTTAAATAAGTTAAGAGATGAATTAGGGCTTAGTAAAGAAAAGATAACAACAGATGATCTTCTTTTTACTTTAGAAACCGTATCTTGTCTTGGGGCTTGTGGACTTGCACCTGTCATCACTATTAATGATAAGGTGTACGGTGCTATGACTCCAGAAAAGGCGATGGTCCTTTTAAAGGAATTGAAGGAGGCAAGTGAAGATGTTAAGTAACAGAGCTGATCTGGCAGAATTGAGAAAAATTTATCAAAAATCTATTCAAACTCAAAAAGTTAAGGTTTTGATATGCGCAGGAACAGGTTGTATTGCCGGCGGAGCAAAAGATATTTATGAAGAATTTGTGAGACTGATGCAGGAACAAGGGATAGTCTGTAGTGTGAGTCTGGAAAAAGAACCACATGATGAGTCGGTGGGTGTTAAACAAAGCGGTTGCCATGGTTTTTGTGAAATGGGACCTCTTGTGAGAATTGAACCTTGGGGTTATTTGTATATTAAGGTGAAAGCAGAAGATTGTCAGGAAATAATAGATACGACCATTAAAGCTGGAGAGTGTATCGAGAGACTAGCCTATCATAAGGATGGAAAGGTTTATAAAGCTCAAGATGAAATTCCTTTTTATGAAAAACAAACGCGACTGGTGCTCGAACACTGCGGGCAGATTGATGCCACTTCACTGGAAGAATACGTGGCTGTGGGAGGTTATGAAGCTTTAGAAAAGGCCTTGTTTGAGATGAGTGATGAAGATATTATAAGAGAAGTCGAGACCTCAAATCTGAGAGGGCGAGGTGGTGGTGGATACCCTGCAGGGCGCAAATGGGCACAAGTTAAAGGTCAAAGTGAGCCCACTAAGTATGTGGTCTGTAATGGGGATGAGGGGGACCCAGGCGCCTTCATGGACAGAAGTATTATGGAAGGTGACCCTCACCGCATGTTGGAGGGAATGATGATTGCAGCCAGAGCTTGTGGCGCTGAAGAAGGGTATATCTATGTAAGGGCGGAATACCCACTGGCAATCAGCAGGTTAGTCAAAGCTATTAGTCAGGCAAAATCATATGGTCTGCTTGGTAACAATATTTTAGGAACAAATTTCAACTTTGATATCAAAATCAATAAAGGGGCCGGGGCATTTGTCTGTGGTGAAGGTAGTGCACTGACAGCATCTATAGAAGGGCGTAGGGGCATGCCGAGGGTAAAACCTCCCAGAACAGTTGAACAAGGACTTTTTGAAAAGCCTACAGTGCTTAATAATGTAGAGACTTTTGCAAATGTACCTCTAGTTATTTTAAATGGGGCACAGTGGTATAAAACAATAGGACCAGAAAATAGTCCTGGAACTAAAGCCTTTGCGCTCACAGGAAATATAGAAAACACAGGACTTATTGAAGTGCCTATGGGGACAACCTTAAGAGAGGTTATCTTTGATATAGGTGGAGGAATGCGCGGCGGAGAAGGCTTTAAGGCCGTACAAATAGGAGGGCCTTCCGGCGGATGTTTAACAAAGGAACAATTAGATTTACCTTTGGATTTTGATTCACTTAAAAAAGCAGGGGCCATGATTGGATCAGGTGGACTGGTTGTTATGGATGATCATACTTGTATGGTGGAAGTTGCAAGATTTTTTATGAACTTTACACAAAATGAGTCCTGCGGCAAATGTGTACCGTGTAGGGAAGGGACTAAACGTATGCTTGAGATTTTGGAGCGTATCGTATCTGGAGAAGGAGAAATAGAAGATTTAGATAAACTCATAGAGCTTGCAGATACGATCTCCTCAACAGCCCTCTGTGGATTGGGTAAAACAGCAGCTTTCCCAGTAGTAAGTACGATTAAAAATTTTCGTGAAGAATATGAAGCACACATTATAGACAAGAGATGCCCATCTAAGACATGTCAAAAGCTCAAACAGATTACAATAGATGCGGTGCTATGTAAAGGATGTACTAAGTGTTCACGTCTATGTCCAGTAGGGGCTATTTCAGGCAAAGTTAAAGAAACATTTGTAATTGATAAGAGTAAATGTATTAAATGTGGTGCATGTATTGAGGCATGTGCGTTTAAAGCCATAAGGGAGGATTAAGACATGAGTGGAGCTTTTATGTTAATTGACAATATACCTGTTGAAATTCAGGGTGAGAAAAACATCTTAGAATTAATTAGAAAGGCAGGGATAGATTTACCTACTTTTTGTTACTATTCTGAACTTTCAGTATATGGAGCCTGTAGATTATGTGTCGTAGAAAATAAGTGGGGAGGAATAGAGGCTTCTTGTTCCACAGTACCTAAAGCTGGCATGGAAGTACATACAAATACACCTAGACTCAGAAAATACCGCAAGATGATTTTAGAGCTTATTCTGGCAAATCACTGTAGAGACTGTACAACCTGTGATAAAAATGGAACTTGTAAATTGCAAGAGCTGGCTATGAGGTTTGGTATTAAAGAAGTACGGTTTGAAAATGCTAAAAAAGCTATTCCGCTCGATAAGTCTTCTTCGAGTATTGTAAGAGATGAGAGTAAATGTATTCTTTGCGGTGACTGTGTAAGAATGTGTGATGAGGTGCAAAATGTAGGGGCTATTGATTTTGCATATAGAGGTTCAGAAATGCGTATCAGTACAGCTTTTCATAAATGTATGGCAGAATCAAATTGTGTAGGCTGCGGGCAATGTGCAGCGGTTTGTCCAACGGGTGCTATCACGGTTAAAAATGATACGGCCAAGATATGGGACGAATTAAGTAATCCAGAGGTGAAAGTAGTTGCGCAGATCGCACCTGCAGTACGAGTAGGAATTGGTGAAGCACTGGGACAAACCAACGGAACCAATGTCATGGGGAAAATTGTAGCCGCACTGAAGCGAATAGGATTTAATGAGGTATTTGATACATCCACAGGAGCTGATCTTACAGTTTTAGAGGAAACCAATGAGTTCTTAAAACGGCTTGAACAAGGTAAAGAAGGCCCGCTCTTTACATCTTGCTGCCCAGCTTGGGTCAAATATGCAGAAAACAATTATCCAGAATTGATGGGAAATGTATCCACCTGTAGATCACCTATGCAAATGTTTGGTTCTGTCCTTAAAGAACACTATAGCCACTCCAACAAAAAGGTCGTAGTTGTAGGCGTTATGCCTTGTACAGCTAAAAAAGCTGAAGCTGAACGTGATGAATTTAAAGAAGAGGGGATTCCTTACATTGATTATGTGATTACAACTCAGGAACTTATCCAAATGATAAAAGAAGCTGGCCTTGTTTTTGATGAATTGGAACAGGAAGCAGTTGATATGCCTTTTGGCGTCAACAGTGGAGCAGGTGTTATATTTGGTGTGACAGGAGGCGTAACAGAGGCAGTTATTCGTCGTATAGCAGATGATAAATCTATCAATACACTTCGCGCCCTTGCTTTTAAAGGAGTCAGAGGCATGCAAGGCGTTAAAGAAGCAAGTATTCCTTTTGGAGACAAGATGCTTCAGATTGCAGTTGTAAGTGGACTGAAAAATGCAGATGATTTAATTCAAAAAATCAAAAATGGAGAAAAACAGTATGATTTTGTGGAGGTAATGGCCTGCCTCGGAGGATGTGTTAGCGGTGCAGGACAGCCTTTTGCTAAGGGAGACGAAAAAGCCAAACGCGGTCAAGGCTTGTATGACACAGATCGCATGAGCAGTATTAAACGTTCTGAAGAAAATCCCGTGATTATGTCTTTGTACTCAGGACTACTCAAAGGCAAAGTACATCAACTTTTGCATGTTAAGTATGCAGGAAAGGAGTAGAGGCGATGATACAACTCAAAGTATGTATAGGTAGTGCTTGTCATATTAAAGGCTCTTATAATGTTATTAATGTTTTTCAGCAGATGATAGAAGAACATCAGCTGTTTGAGAAGGTAGAGCTGCAGGCGGTATTCTGCTTAGGAAAATGTGCGCAGGCGGTATCTGTCAAGATAGATGATAGTGAAGTTTACAGCGTTTCCGGAGCAAGTGCCAGAGGATTTTTCGAGGAAAAAATATTAAATCAATAGGATGGTTTGAAAAATAGAAAAAGAGGAGAAAAGCAGCTATAACTTTATGTATCATAAGGTTATAACTGCTTTTTTAGGCTACAGGCTACTCATCAACGCCAGTTTCGGTAGCACTATTTTCTTCAAGGATGTTACTGATATATAAAGCATAGACAAAGTTTGTATTTGAAGGTGAAAGAGAAGAAAAAGCCTGTTTTGTATAAGTGTAGAATGTTTTATCGGACATCATAAAAGGGATAGCACTTATAAAATATTGCATCCTTAGCTTTCTTTCAGCGGAAGGCAGTTGTGAAAGTACCTCTCTAAGGGTATCTATAAATGGCGTAAATAAACTACTGATTTCGTCTGAAGGTGAGGAAGATTTTTTTATAGTAAATCCAAAAGCATTTCCAATATCCATAGAGAGATAAGTTTGCATCAAGCTGAATAGCGGTTCGCTTTGAGCGTGGCAGGCTTTTTCATAAGCGGACTGTAAGCTAATTTTAATCTCTTTTACCCGGTCAGGAAGAGAGGATAAAAATAGTTCTTTATCTTCATCGGAGGTCATGATATTTTTGAGGGAGTAATAAAGATCATAAAAACTAATGTGTAAAGCAGTTACAGCAGTAAAGTCTAATTGGTCAAAGACTAGCAGGTTGTTAAGGCAGCCAGTCATTTTATAGAGAGTGTGGAGCATTTTGAGTAAAGTCTCTATGGTTTCTTCTGTAAGTTGTGTATTATCATAAAAGGCATCCTCAGATGTTTCAAGCGCTAGTTCAGTCAAGGTGACACTGAGATCTTTAAAATGCTTACCATACTCAGGACATGAATGGCCATCGAAGAGCTGCTTAAGGACCGAAACAAGTAGGATGCCATCATCAGTAGCAGGGGCCCATTCTATTTGGCCAAGACTTTTTTTGACATAATGCAGGTAGTTCTCCTTTGTAAGTTTAATAGGAATATAAGGCAGCAGCAGGGCGGCGTTCTGTTGTCTCGTACGCATATCTTTTGCAGTAAATACAAAATTTACGCAGTCCGAGGCTAAACTATCACTGTCTATTGAAAAAGATGAGTCTTCATCTATAGGAGTTGTTTCATCAGATAGGCTATGGGCCACATTATAGGAGGTTGTAAGGTGATGAAGTTCTCTTTGATAAGCTGTTAATACCCTATATTTTTTTTCGAGTATGGTCCTAAAGCTTATGATCTGAAGCACATGGTTTTCTTTGGTTTTGCTGTCCGCAGAAAGTATTTCAGGAAGAGATAGAAAAACGGCTTTAAGTTCATCTAAAATAGAAGAAGTTTCTTCGTCTAAATAACTAACAGAAGTATACAGGCTGTTATTTAGAAGTGCCAGATAATGATGGATATAATGGATATACGAGTAGGATAGACCTACAAATAATGGATTGGTAGTGTGATTCATCAAGAATCTCCTTTCTTATTTTTATATTAAGGATATACAATTTTTGAGAATATAGCAAGCATGTCCCTTTAAATGTTGTAAGAAGATGGATACTATGATTGAAATAAAAATAAAAATAGATTAGTATAGTATTAAAGAGGTGAGAATCATGGAGTTTGGTATGAGTTTAAGGGATGAAGCGTTAAAAGCGTTGGAAATGGGAGAGTGCAAAAATATTTATCATATATTGGGGATGCATACCTTGTATGAAGAGAGGGGAATGGGGCTTAAAATCACAGTATACTCTCCTACAGCGAGGACTATAACGGCTGTGCACATGGGGGACCCTACTAAAAGGTATGCCTTACAACCTAAAGGAGAAAAAGGTATTTTTGAAGGCATTATCAAAAGGAGAAAAAATAAATTTTTATATCAGCTTAAATGTGAGGATGATCAGGGGAATAGCTGGACTTATACAGACCCTTATCAGTTTGACGAACTGTTTAGTAAAAAAGACTTTGATCTATTTAATCAAGGAGCAGATTATGAAGTCTACAACAAACTTGGAGCCAACTTTAGACAGATTAAGGGTGTTGAAGGTGTTGTTTTTGCTGTTTGGGCACCTCATGCAAAAAGGGTGAGTGTAGTAGGTGAGTTTAACAACTGGGATGGCAGACGACATCCTATGGGTTATATCGAAGGAACAGGGGTATGGGCACTTTTTATTCCAGATATGAAAGAATTGGATGTTTATAAGTATGAGATAAAAACTCAAAAGAATATTTTATTATATAAAGCAGATCCTTATGCGAGATATAGTCAGATAAGGCCTAATACCGCATCAGTTATCTATAACCCTAATAACTATAAGTGGAAAGATAAAAACTGGCTGGAAAAGAGAAAAAATAAACAATACTACAAAGAACCCGTATCTATCTATGAACTGCATATAGGTTCGTGGAAAAGGCATGCTGATGGCGCCTTTTATACCTATAGAGAAGTAGCTGATCATTTGGTTGTCTATGTAGAAGAGATGGGCTATACCCATATTGAACTTATGGGTATTACGGAGCATCCTTTTGATGGTTCATGGGGTTATCAGGTGACAGGGTATTTTGCCCCCACCAGTAGATATGGGACTCCGGATGATTTCAGATATTTAGTAGATACCATGCATAAACACCATATTGGTGTGATCTTAGACTGGGTGCCAGCTCATTTTCCTAAGGATGCCTTTGCACTAGAGAAGTTTGATGGAGAGCCTTTATATGAATACATAGATGAAAAAAAGGCACACCATCCACAATGGGGGACGCTTATTTTTGACTATAGTAAGCCACAGGTACAAGCATTCCTTATAGCCAATGCGCTTTTATGGCTAACTCAATATCATATCGACGGTTTAAGAGTGGATGCAGTGGCTTCTATGCTTTATTTAGATTATGGCAGAGAAGGGGATTATATAGCAAATAAATATGGGGGGAGAGAAAATTTAGATGCTGTAGCATTTTTGAAAAACCTTAATCAAGCGGCATATAGCCAGGTGCCAGGTATTATGATGATTGCGGAAGAATCCACCTCTTGGGCTGGGGTATCTCATCCGGTTGAAGCGGGTGGACTGGGGTTTGGTTTCAAATGGAATATGGGTTGGATGAATGACTTTCTTTCTTATATGAAATTAGATCCCTATTTCAGAAAGCATCATCATAAAAAAATTACGTTTAGCCTTATGTACGCTTTTAGTGAAAATTTTATTCAGGTATTATCCCATGATGAAGTGGTGCATGGAAAGAGTTCCATGATTTATAAAATGCCTGGAAATGAATGGCAGAAATTTGCTAATCTGCGCGTCGCTTATGGCTATATGTTCATGCACCCTGGTAAAAAAATGTTGTTTATGGGCAATGAATTTGCACAGACTAAAGAATGGAATGAAGACGGTGAGTTAGACTGGGGGCTTATGGCGTACAAGCCTCATGCTTGTATCAAAGAGTATGTCAAAGACCTGAATGTACTTTACAGGAAAAATAAATGCTTGTGGGAAATAGGCAATGGCTATGAAAATTTTGAATGGATAGATTGTGATAATAAAGATCAGAGTATCGTATCCTTTATAAGAAAAGGTCCGGCAGCTAAGGATAGGCTTATTGCGGTTATCAATTTTACGCCTGTAACATGGCAGAATTACCGTATAGGTGTGCCAGACAAAGCCGTTTATACAGAAATCTTAAATAGTGACAGTCAATGTTATGGCGGGACAGGGGTTATTAATGATAAAGTCCGTGCGGAAGATACCCCTTGGCATGATAAGGCCTATAGCATAGAGATAAGTATTCCGCCTTTAGGGATATGCGTTTTTACGATAGAAAGATTCTTGAAATAGCAATTAATTTAAAATATTTCCAAACAAAAGAGAGGGAAGTGAACTTCCCTCTCTTTTGTTTGGAAATATTTTATTTAGGTTATACTTTTTAAAAAAGGAATGTGATTCATGTATTTGATAAAACAGGTCCATAATAGTGGTGAAGCGTTAAATGAAATGCATATCTATGTTTTGCAAAACAACAAATGGTGTTTTGAACAAATGGTAAGGGTGAAGGGCTGTAAAGCGTTAGCAGACTTTATAGCACGTAGTCACTACTCATTTGAGTATGCCATTTTAAAACTCAATCAGCCCTATAGAAATATCCTTTACCACTTTAATCCCCATATTAAAATCGCCATAGATAAAGAAGAAATAAAAACACTGTTTTATAGCTTGTTTCAGGAAGACGAAGGCGTTTATGAAGAGGCAGCGATGAATTTTATAGGATGAACTCCAGAGCGGAAGCGCTTCATCTCTACGAACTTTGGCAGCTACATATGCCGATAAATGATAAAAAAGCAAGCCGATTTATAAGAACTATGGAGTTTTATCTTGATGAAATTATCAATTATTTCACAGTTGAACCGATCTATAATTTTCTAAATCGATGAAGTGAGCTGATTGTCTGTTAAAAAGGCTTTTGCATGATCAATGTGAGCCAAAACCGCAGAGGTACTGGGCCCGCCTTTAACTTTACGCTCATTAACACAGGTAGCTAAAGAAATCGCTTCATAAATATCTGTATCGAATATAGGATGAATAGATTGGTACACATCAAGAGGGAGTTCTTCCAGTGATATTTTTTCATTTAAGCAGTATAAAACGAGTTTTCCAATCACTTCATGAGCATCTCTAAAAGCTAAGCCCTTTTTAACAAGATAATCCGCAGCATCTGTCGCATTAGTGAAACCTCCAGCTGCTGCCTGATACATATTTTTTTCACAGATAGTAGCTGTTTTAAGCATTTCATTAAATATAGGGAGGCACATCTTAAGTGTGTCGATGCTATCAAAGATACGCTCTTTGTCTTCTTGCATATCTTTATTGTAAGCTAGAGGCAACCCTTTCATAGTCGTCAAAAGGCTTATTAAGTTACCATAAACTCTACCAGATTTACCACGGACAAGCTCGGCGATGTCAGGGTTTTTCTTCTGTGGCATAATAGAGCTCCCGGTGCTGTAAGCATCATCTAACTCAATAAAATGAAATTCATGGGAACTCCATAAAATAATCTCTTCACTGAATCGGCTAAGATGCATCATCAGTGTAGAAAGACTATAAAGTAAATCAAGACAAAAATCTCTGTCTGATACACCATCTAGACTATTTTCACACACACTGTCAAAACCAAGCTCTGCCGCTACAAAATCCCTATCTAAAGGATAGGTAGTGGTTGCAAGAGCACCACTGCCTAAAGGCAGTGAGTTAGTCATAGTATAGGTGAAATTTAACCTGGCAAAATCTCTTTTGAGCATTTCAAAATAGGCCATCAGATGATGTGCAAAGGTTATGGGCTGAGCACGCTGCAAGTGAGTATAACCGGGCATAATAACGGAGATGTGTTTCTCGGATAACTGGGCCAGAGTATTCATAAGACTAAGAAGCATAGCTTTCATTTCATTTATTTCATCTAAAACATACAGCCTTACATCCAAAGCAACTTGATCGTTGCGGCTGCGTCCAGTATGCATTTTTTTAGCAACATCACCGATTCGTTTAATAAGCAGCGCTTCTATATTCATATGGATATCTTCCATTTTTTCGTCAAATAATACATTACCCTGCTCGATATCTGCTAATAAATCTAATAACCCCTCTTTGATGAGTTCACTATCCTTAAGGGGAATGATAGATTGTTTGGCAAGCATAGACACGTGGGCTATGCTGCCAAGGATATCTTGTTTATAAAGTCTGGCATCAAATGATATAGAAGAGTTAAAATGATCCGTTAAGGTATTTGTTTCTTTGGCAAATCTTCCGCCCCATAATTTCATAAGTGACCTCCTTGTTGAGTGTAGTGGTTAGGCGGCAAAAGCTTATTGTTCACGGGCTTTCTGCATAAGTGCTCTTACGCGCAGGGGTAGACCGTATAAAGTAATGAAACCGCCTGCATCTTTGTGGTCATAAAGATCGCCAGTTGTAAAGCTTGCTAAATCCTCACTGTAGAGAGAAAATGGAGATTGCGCTCCTTGTGAAATAATATTACCTTTATAAAGTTTGAGTTTGACTTCGCCAGTGACTACGGTCTGAGTACTTTCAACAAAGGCCTGAAGTGCCTCGCGAAGAGGGGTGAACCACTTGCCGTTGTAGATAAGATCCGCAAATTCAAGTGCTACGCCTTGTTTGAATCGATAAGTTTCACGGTCTAAAGTTAAATGTTCAAGCTCTTCATGGGCTTTGTAGAGTATAGTGCCGCCAGGTGTTTCATATACGCCGCGGGATTTCATACCTACCACTCTGTTTTCTACAATATCTTCGATACCAATACCATTGGCGCCGCCTAATTCGTTGAGTTTTTCAAGTAAGGCAGAAGGCTCCATAGCTATGCCATCTAAATGAGTTGGAATACCTTTATCAAAGGTTAAACTGATAAGAGTGGGCGCATCAGGAGCTTTTTCAGGTGACACACCTAATTTTAATAACGTTTCATAATGAGGCGCATTCCATGGGTTTTCAAGTTCTAAGCCCTCGTGAGAAATATGCCACATGTTACGGTCACGGCTGTAGCTGTCTTCCTTTTTCATAGGAACAGGCAGGCCACGTTCTTAAGGTGAGGTGCAAGAGCCGCAATACCCAGTTCAAAACGAATTTGATCATTGCCTTTGCCAGTGCAGCCATGGCAAATTGCAGTTGCATCTTCTTTAAGCGCCACATTTACTAAAGTTTTAGCAATAATCGCACGGGCAATAGAAGTCCCAAGATAATATTTAGATTCATAGATTGCGCCAGACTGAATCATTGGAAACACATAGTCTTTCATAAACTCATCTTTAACATTTTCTACATAAACTTTACTAACGCCCATAGACAGTGCTCTTTCTTCTAAACCTACAAGCTCTGCATCCTGTCCAACATTTATGCATACAGCAATCACTTCATAATCATAATTTTCCTTTAACCAAGGGATAATAACAGATGTATCTAAGCCACCTGAATAAGCTAAAACAACTTTTTCTTTCATAGTAAAGATCCTCCTTAAATTGTATTAAATATATATAAGTATTTACGTATAATTATACATAAATAACTGTATAATTCAATACCTATATAAAAATATTTATTATTATTCATACAGGTATAGTATATAGTCACTTATATAAATTGTATACCTATTTATATAAAATAGAGTATATTGTCATAAAACCCATTAAAGAATATAGAAAAAACACAAAGAGTGTAGTATACTTATAATACTTGAAGATATATGAGGAGGAATGAAGTAAATGTCCAATTTTTTTGACCTTGACGCCCCGCTATGGGCATGGCTGACAGAAGTGGCGGATATTATGCTGATATCAATCTATTGGTGGATATGCAGTATTCCCATTATTACCATAGGTGCATCAACCACATCTTTATTTTATGTACTGGGTAAAAAGATAAGAAAAGAACCAGTTTACGTAACAAAAGATTATTTTACCAGCTTTAAAGACAATTTTAAGCAATCAATTCCGATATCTATTCTTTTAATTATTGCGTGGGTGAGTTGTATTCTGTATTTTTTATTGGGGTTGGATGGTATTTTAACCCAAAATATCACTGGGATGATGAAGGTTATTATTCCGCTTGCCATTGTATTTATTTTTGAAACCATTCATATCTCAATTTATGTTTGTGCAGTTTTTTCTAGATTTAATATGAAGACGTACACTATTTTCACAACAGCTTTTGTGCTGGCACATAGACATCTTTTAACCACCCTTATTAATACATTGATACTTTATGTAGGTTTTATGTTATTTCTAAAGGCACCCTTTTTAGTGTTAGTCATGCCAGGAGCGGTAGTGGGGATGATGTCCTTTTTGATTCAAAAAATATTTACAAAGTATATCGAAACTCAAAATGAATCAGAGAATATTTTAGCTAAAGAACAGTAAAAACAGATAAGATGTAAGGCGGTCTGCTTATATTATAAAATATAGGCAGGCTGTTTATTCATTATGGAATGATAACTTAAAAAACGTATACAATAGAAGAAGTGGCAATTGACAATGCGAAGATTATGGATTAATATAAACTACAAATTAAAAATAAATTTGGGTTTGTTTAAAAAATTTTCATATTGATCCTGTATAATAAAGAGACAACTAGAAAATGAGGTGATATCATGGAGTTTGTATTAAATATGTTTTTGGTGATTGTGCTAGTAGGTGTAGTTAATCTGGCTCGTTACATTTTCAAGATAAGAAAAATTATGAAAATGCATAAAGATAATCCTAATATACAAGGCATTAGTATTATCAATGGTGAGATCAAAGTTATAGAAAAAAATGACACAACATCAGAGCTCAAAAAAGAACCTTTAAAAGAACTTGTCAGTGATTCTGTATGTGGACAGGAAATAGATAAAAAAGAGGCTTATAGGCTATTTAAAGAGGGTAAAGAGCATTTCTTTTGTTCTTGGGAATGCAGAGAAAAATTTCTAAAAGAAAATCATAGTCTAGAAGGTAAGATTTAATTTACCTTCTTTTTCTATTTTCTAGATTTAAAAGATTTTATTGGATGATAAACACCAAAAAATGACTATATTTTTAAATGGACGATGGTATAATAAACCTATGAATCATTTAAGCGGAGGTAAGCGGTAAATGAAAGCAGAAATCATAGCGGTTGGCAATGAAATTGTAACAGGAAATACGGTTAATACAAATGCGAGTTATATAGCTAAGCAAATACAGACAATAGGCATCATGCCCAGATATCACAGTGCAGTTTGTGATGTTTGGCAAGACATCCAAGAGGCCGTGGGTATTGCTTTGCAAAGAGCGGAGATTGTTTTTGTAACAGGAGGACTTGGTCCCACTGAAGATGACCTAACAAAAGAAGCTGTTTGTCACTATCTTGGTCAAGAACTGGTTAGCAAACAAGATATTGTGATGCAGATACAAGATTACTTTAACAAACTTAATCGGTATATGCCAGAACGTAATAAAAAACAAGCGGCTTTTCCAAAAGATGCTTATATATTACAAAATGATTATGGAACAGCACCGGGATGTATTCTTAAGAAGGCGACAAAACACATTGTACTGTTGCCAGGTCCGCCAAAAGAAATGAGACCGATGCTTGACGCTTATGTCCTGCCCTACTTTAAAGAAGCAGTTACTGAGTGCTATCATACAATAGATATTAAGTTATTTGGTATTGGTGAAAGCGAGATGTCAGAAAAAATCGCAGATTTGCTAGGGAATTTTGAGGATGCTACTGTAGCGCCTTATGTGGGAAATTATGAGGTTGTTGTTAGGATAACTAGCTGTGGCAAAGACCAGGAAACCGCTGTAAGCATTGCTGAACACATCAAAAAGAATGTGTGTGAATGTTTAGAAGAGTATGTAATCGGATATAATGGAGATACACTTGAAAACACAGTATTAGACCTTCTGATAAAACATGGCTATACGGTTGCAACGGCAGAATCTTGTACCGGTGGGATGCTCACCGCGGCGCTTGTCAACTGTAGTGGCATATCTTCTTATTTAAACGAGGGTATTGTTACCTACAGCAATGAGGCCAAGATGAAGCATGTAGAGGTGTCAGAAGACACACTCAAGGCCTATGGGGCCGTCAGCAAAGAGACTGCAAAAGAAATGGCAGAAGGCATAAAACGTAAAGCAGGAACAGATATTGGACTATCTACGACGGGTATAGCGGGACCGAGTGGTGCAACAGATCAAAAACCAGTAGGATTAGTTTATATAGGGATAGCTATTAAAGATAAAACATATGTTTATGAGCTGCACCTAACTGGGGATAGACAAGGAATCAGGGAGAAAACAGTCAAAAATGTGTTGTTTAAAGTTTATAAACATTTAAAAGAAATTAATGCTTGATATTCTGTATAAAGTTATGTATAATAAGATTAGAACAAATGTTCGATTACTGAAGAGGTGAAAATAATGAATAATGATTCGAAGAAAGCGTTAGATGCAGCTATTTTACAGATACAAAAACAGTTTGGAAAAGGTTCTATCATGAAACTGGGTGAAGCCACTGAGACGAATATATCTACATTTCCCAGCGGTTCATTAAGTTTAGATATTGCCCTAGGGGTAGGCGGTATACCGAGAGGAAGAATTATTGAAGTGTTTGGACCAGAATCATCAGGTAAAACAACGGTTACTTTGCATATGATTGCAGAAGTACAGAAAAAAGGCGGTATAGCAGCCTTTATAGATGCAGAACATGCGCTGGATCCGGCCTATGCCAAAAAATTAGGTGTTAATATTGACGAACTCTATATTTCACAACCTGATAACGGGGAGCAGGCTTTAGAAATTGCAGAGACAATGGTAAGGTCTGGGGCTATTGACTTAGTAGTCATTGACTCAGTAGCAGCCTTGGTACCAAGGGCTGAGATAGAAGGGGACATGGGTGACTCTCATATGGGACTTCAAGCAAGGCTTATGTCTCAAGCACTTAGAAAGCTCACAGGAGTCGTTAATAAGTCTAAGTGTACAGTTACTTTCATCAATCAGCTTCGAGAAAAAGTAGGCATTACCTTTGGGAGCAATGAAACAACAACAGGAGGCAGGGCACTTAAGTTCTATGCTTCGATCCGATTAGATGTAAGAAAAATAGAGACTTTAAAACAAAGCAATGAATTTATTGGAAGTCGCACAAGGATTAAGGTCGTTAAAAATAAAGTGGCACCGCCTTTTCAACAGGCTGAATTTGATATTATGTATGGTGAAGGGATATCCAGAGAGGGAGATGTTCTCGATCTAGCGGCAAACATAGATATCGTTAATAAGAGTGGTGCATGGTATTCTTATGGAGATATTAGACTGGGACAAGGCAGAGAAAATGCAAAGGTCTATATGAAAGAACATCCTGAAGTTCTTGGAGAAGTAGAAAATAAAGTACGAGCGCATTATGGGATAAAGACAACAGGAGAAAAAGACGCTGATGAGCTAATCGAGGAGCCAATATCCTTATTAGATGAGTTAGAGGAATAGAAAAGATAGAGGAAACTCTATCTTTTTTTTAGATTATTCGCTAGCAAGATGCACAAAAGTGTAGTTTGTCCTAGATATTCTAAGGGTATATCTCACCGTATGCTTGACAGTATTTTTAAAAAGTTATACAATTATGTTGTTATTTGCACATAGCTAAAAATCAGGGAGGTGGTAAATATCAATAGTGGTGAAATAATATTTATAATAGTTGGATTGATTGTAGTTATATTAGTTGGAATAATAGCCTTTTCTAGCGGCATATTTTATAGAAAACGTATAGCTGAAGCGCAAATTGGATCTGCGGAAGAGAAATCACGAAGAATTATAGACGATGCTATAAAAACTGGGGAAGCTAAAAAAAGAGAAATGCTTTTAGAAGCTAAAGAAGAAAATATTCGTATTAAAAATGAACTTGATAAAGAGGTCAGAGAACGAAGAAATGAACTTCAGCAGTTGGAAAAAAGGTTGGTTCATAAGGAAGAGACTCTTGATAAAAAGACGTCTGTTCTAGAGCAAAAAGACGAACATCTTCAACAAAAAATTGATAGTATTGAAAAAGTAAAAGCGGAGATCGAGCTTCTCCATAAAAAACATCTGGAAGAGCTTGAGAGAATATCAGGACTCACTCTAACAGAAGCTAAACAATATCTCTTAAGGACAATTGAAGATGAAGTGAGACATGAGTCTGCTATATTAATTAAGGATATTGAGGCTAAGACAAAAATTGAAGCAGATAAGAAAGCCAAAGAAATCTTGACAAATGCTATCCAAAGATGTGCGGTAGACCACGTGGTTGATACTACTGTATCTGTAGTTCCTTTACCAAACGACGAGATGAAGGGAAGAATTATAGGTAGAGAAGGGCGTAATATTCGCACCCTTGAGACCTTAACGGGAATAGATCTTATTATAGATGATACGCCAGAGGCAGTTATTTTATCTGGATTTGATCCAATAAGAAGAGAAGTGGCAAGAGTTGCACTTGAAAAGTTAATTGTAGATGGACGTATCCATCCAGCACGTATTGAAGAAATGGTAGAAAAGGCTAAAAAAGAAGTGGAAGTACTGATTAGAGAAGAAGGAGAAGCAGCAACATTTGAAACAGGCGTACATGGGCTTCATCCGGAACTGATTAGATTATTAGGAAAAATGAAATTTAGAACGAGCTATGGACAAAATGTTCTTAGACATTCCATAGAAGTTTCTAACTTAGCCGGACTTATTGCAGCTGAGCTGGGACTGGATATCAGAATTGCTAAACGTGCAGGATTACTTCATGATATTGGTAAATCCGTTGATTATGAGGTTGAAGGTTCACATGTAAGTATTGGTGCAAATCTATGTCGAAAATATGGGGAAAATCCTGTCGTTATTAACGCAGTAGAAGCTCACCATGGAGATGTTGAACCCGAAACAGCGATAGCAGTTATTATTCAGGCAGCAGACACGATTTCTGCGGCAAGACCTGGAGCGAGAAGAGAAACTTTAGAAACGTATATTAAGAGACTTCAAAAATTAGAAGAGATTGCAACATCCTTTAAAGGGGTTGAAAAATCGTTTGCTATTCAAGCAGGCCGAGAAGTTAGAATTATGGTAATACCGGAAGAAATAGATGATAACGGTTTAGTGTTACTTGCAAGAGATGTTACCAAACGTATTGAAAATGATTTGGAATATCCAGGGCAGATAAAAGTAAGTATCATCAGAGAAACAAGAGCAACTGAATATGCAAAATAAGAATAGCGATACGTAAAGTATCGCTGTTTTTATGAAGTGAAATGGTTTAAGGTGTACTGTCAAATACCGAACAAATAAATCGGTTATTTCAAAAATGTTCGATAAAAGTTGTAAAATGTATTATTTTTTAATATAATAAAAGTATAATACTTATTTTGAAAGGAAAAATAACATGAGAGATTCCTACAAAAGTCCTTTAGAAGGCAGATATGCTAGTCGAGAGATGTTGTACTTATTTTCAGAAGAGAAAAAGTTCAAAACCTGGAGAAAATTATGGGTGATATTAGCTGAGACAGAACATGAACTGGGATTAAATGTAACAGAAGAGCAGGTAGAAGAACTAAAAAGATATATGGAAGATATTAATTATGAAGTAGCAGAAGCTTGGGAAAATAAAGTTCGCCATGATGTTATGGCGCATGTGCATGCTTACGGCGAGCAAGCACCAAAAGCTATGCCTATCATACATCTTGGTGCTACGAGCTGTTATGTGGGAGATAATACGGATCTTATCATTATGTATGAAGGGTTAGAAATGATACGCAAAAAGTTAATTAACATTATTGATAAGTTATCTAAATTTGCATTAGACTATAAAGATTTACCTACCCTTGGGTTTACCCATTTGCAGCCAGCTCAGCTTACGACAGTAGGCAAAAGAGCGACGCTTTGGATGCAGGATTTGTGGTTAGATGTGACAGAGATTAGTGCATTGCTTGAAAAGAAAAGGCTCAGAGGAGCAAAAGGTACCACTGGAACGCAGGCAACCTTTTTAACCTTATTTGAAGGAGACTATGAGAAAGTCAAAAAGCTTGATCAGACTATAGCTAAAAAATTAGGTTATGAAGAAGTGTACCCTGTTACGGGACAAACCTATACGAGAAAATTTGATTCACAGGTGCTTAATCTATTAAGTCAAATAGCTCAGTCTGCTTATAAATTTAGTAATGATATAAGAATTCTGCAGCATTTGAAGGAGGTAGAAGAACCTTTTGAAAAAAATCAAATCGGATCGTCAGCTATGGCTTACAAACGCAATCCTATGCGAACAGAGCGTATTTCAGCGCTTGCCCGTTATGTGATTTGTGATAGTTTAAACCCAGCTATTACTGCGTCAACCCAATGGTTTGAAAGGACATTAGATGATAGTGCCAATAAGAGGATAGCAGTATCAGAGGCCTTTTTAGCCATTGATGCAATACTAGAAATTTATCTGAATGTGGCATCAGGTTTAGTAGTCTATCCAAAGGTGATTGAAAAACACATTAAAGAAGAATTACCTTTTATGGCTACAGAAGTGATTCTGATGGAAGGGGTTAAACGTGGAGGCGACAGGCAAGAACTGCATGAAAAGGTGAGGGTGCTTTCTATGGAGGCGGCGAGAGAGGTTAAGGAGCATGGAAGAACCAATGATTTGATTGAACGGATTATCAAAGATGGTACATTTAATATGACAGAAAAAGAGCTTTATGAGCTGTTAGAACCAGAAAACTTTATTGGATGTGCGGCTATGCAAGTGACTGATTTTGTTACAGAGATTATTAACCCCTTGCTGCAAGTCAATAAAGATATTTTAGGTATAGAAGGCAATGTAAGGGTTTAATAAGGAGAAAAGAAGGGCAAACCCAATGGGTTTGCCCTTCTTTTATTTCTTGTCAGAAGACATAACTTCTTTGATGCCTTTGAAAGTTCCTAAGAAATTGATAGCATCAGAAGGAAGTACAAGTTTACTTGAATCTCCTTCTGCAATTTTCTCAAGAGCTTCCATAGAACGGATAGCAAGGATGTTATCGTCTACACCGGATTCTTTGATGGCGGTAAATACAGCTTTAATACCTTCTGCTTTAGCTTGCTGGATACTCATAATAGCTGCCGCTTCTCCTTCGGCTCTTAAAATATCTGCCTGTTTTTGACCTTCAGCAGATCTTACTAGAGATTCTTTTTTAGCTTCAGCACCTAAAATAGTGGCTTCTTTGTCTCCTTCAGCAAGCAGTATAGCAGCTCTTTTTTGACCTTCAGCAGTCAGAACAGATTCGCGTCTTTGTCTCTCGGCACGCATTTGCTTTTCCATAGCTTCCTGAATATCTTTGGGAGGGAGAATGTTTTTGAGTTCTACCCGGTTTACCCGGATGCCCCATTTATCGGTGGCTTCATCTAAAATGACTCTTAGTTTAGTATTGATAATATCTCTTGAAGTAAGGGTTTCATCTAAATCAAGATCACCAATAATATTACGAAGTGTGGTAGCTGTAAGATTTTCGATAGCGCTGATAGGATTAGCAATTTCAAAAATATAATAGACAGGGTCAGTTACTCTATAATAAACAACCGTATCAATCTGCATGGTAACATTGTCCTTGGTTATAACAGGCTGCGGTGGAAAATCAATCACCACTTCTCTTAAATCCACAACTTTATAAATCTGCTCAATGAAAGGAACGATAAAATTAACGCCTATTTCAGCTTTGCGGCTAAATTTACCGAGCCTGAGTACAATACCTACAGTAGATTGTCTAATAATTTTGATAGAACTAAAACTTACAATCAGTATAAAAACTAATAAAATAACAATAACGACAGTACTAATCATTGGGGAGTCCTCCTTGGGTTTTTATTTCAGATACGATAATACGTACTCCTTTTATTTCGTGGATCTCTACAACGGCTCCTTTTTTGATTATTTCACCATTTTTGGATAAAGCAGTCCAGATTTCCCCATCTAATTTAACGAGTCCGCTTTCAAAGCTATCTTTACCTATATCGGTGGTTACAATACCTTTTCGGCCGATTAAACTGTCTGTATTTGTAAGTGTTGTGTGACCAGAATTAAATTTTTTTGAGAAATAACGCGTGAGAGTGATAAGTAGTGTCAGTGAGACCAGTAGAAAAGCAATACTTTGATAGATAATGTTTTCCGTGAAAAATGAAACAATTATGGTAAAGAAGGCACCTATTGCAAACCAAATAAGAAAAAAACCACTATAAAGCATCTCTGCAATACTAAAAGCAATACCTACTATAAGCCATAAAATCCACATAGCAATCCCCCTTTTTGAGTGATATTTATAGTTAAAGTATAGCATAGATATAAGAATAAACCTATTAAAAGATTAACACAAGGTGAAAGGATGATGATATAATAGGCGATATAAAACACTAAAAGAAGGAAGTGGCAAGATGAAAGAAATAGGGTTTATTGGAATAGGTAATATGGGCGGAGCTATGGCTAAAGCTGTTGCTGATCGTCATTTTGAGAAAATAGCGGTATATGACCATAATAAAGCTGCTTATGACAAATTCTTGAAGTATAGCAATATTAGCGTATGCAATACGCTAGAAGAGTTAATTGTGCAGGTTAAATATATTGTTTTATCTGTAAAACCCCAGTTTTATCAAGAAGTTTGCAAGACAATTAAAAACTATTTAAAAGAGGATCAGATTGTTATTACTGTGGCGCCAGGGTACAGTATTGCGATGATAAAAGGACTTCTTGGAGAAAAGGTTAAGGTTATACGGACAATGCCTAATACACCAGCTCTTATAGGAGAAGGTGTAACAGCATATGCTTATCATGAAAATGAATTATCCGGAGAAGAAATAGATGTTTTTTTAGAACTTTTTAACAGCTTTGGAAAGACCATTCGTGTAGACGAAAAGCTTATGGCAGCGGTAGTGGCGACTTCGGGCAGTTCTCCAGCTTATGCCTATATGTTTATTGAAGCTATGGCAGATGCGGCTGTGAGTTTTGGGATGCCACGGCAGATGGCTTATGAAATGTCAGCTATAGCTATAAAAGGGGCGTGTGAGATGGTTCTGCAGACCAAAAAACATCCTGGAGAGCTTAAAGATGCAGTTACATCACCGGGAGGGACAACCATACAAGCAGTCGCAGCATTAGAGGAGACAGGCTTTAGAAATAGTGTTATTAAAGGCATGCAAGCTTGCTACAACAAGGCAAATCAAATGTCTGGAGAGTAGGGGATGGAGGTTAGTGATGAGACTGATTAATCGCGAGATAGTTTATAAGGGAAAGATTTTTGACGTAGCAGAAGATACTATTGAAATAGAAAAAGGTAAAGTAACTAAATGGGACTTGGTGCTGCATAACGGTGCCACAGCTATCGTTCCTATAACAGAAAACAATGAAATTATTTTAGTCAGGCAGTATAGAAATGCAGAAAATGGAGAACTTTTGGAAATTCCCGCCGGCAAATTGGAAAAGGGGGAAGATCCTTATGATTGTGCAATGAGAGAACTTGAAGAGGAAACGGGCTATAGGGCAGGTCATATGGAGAAGGTGTGTGCGATGTTCAGTGCAGTGGGCTTTAGTGATGAAAAATTGCACCTTTATATAGCGACACAATTAAGGCTGGGCCAGCAAGATTTGGATGAAGATGAGTACATTACACTGGAAAAGTATCCACTCTCTCAAGCCGTCAATATGATTTTTGAAGGTACGATTCAAGATAGCAAAACTATAGTGGGTATTTTTGCAGCTCAGCATTTTTTAAACAAATAGTTCTAAAATAACAGCTTGTATCATAATTTGATTTAGAGTGTATAATTCTTATGGAGGATATCACATGAAGAAAAAATATGGTACAAGGCTTATGGCCTATTTAACCCAAGACGTCATTGTAGTAGTACTGTTTGTTTTTGCTATCATATGCGGGAGTATGTATGCACTTTCTATGAAGGACAAGAATAGTACAGTTTTTTTGATGCTTAACAATTATATGTTATCAGATAGTGAAATGACCTTTAAAATGGAGCGGTTTATAGCAGGACTCTATAGCTATCTCAAACAGCTGGCAGTTGTATGGGTCTTGGGGTTTTTTAGTTTCACGTTACCGCTTAGTATGGCGGCGCTTTTTGTCATGGCTTTTTCCTATGCTTTTACGACGACGTGTACCATCATGGTTTATGGTGTAAAAGGACTTGGTTGCCTGGTCTCTTTATTGGACGGCTGGACAGCATCTTATGGGCACACCCTTGCAGGAATGCTGTTATGAAATAAGAACATGCAAAATTTTGCAACAAAATACTATAATGTGACAATTTTTTTATTGAAAAAAATAATATTTAAAATATTTTAATTATTATTAATGTATATATTGACAAAATAATGCACTATGTTATATTATTAGGGAAGAATTATCATATGTTTTTTGTTTGCATATGAATGTATAATTATAAAATAAATATTATAACTTGTTTTAAAGGCAAATTTATCGAAAGGTAGAGACGCAAAGCCACGAGTCTAAGGTTTCAATAGCTATGATAGTCGGGTTGCCATGTATATAATTAGAATATGTATAATTGCAATATATCTTTATATAGGATATATATGACTACATACCATAACTATATTCGTGTATATTGAATGATAATATGCATGTTATTGTTATCGGTGTAATTGTGATATGTATATTTAATAGATATAGGTGTGATTGTGATGTATATAATTACGAATTGTAGAGCCATGGTACTATACTATGGCTCTATTTTTTTGAAAATTATTTAGAAAAGGAGTGGGTTTATTGAGTTAAAGAGATAAACAGCTAGTTTTAGAATAATCAAAAAATAAAATAAAGTTAGTACTTTAACAGATTAAAAAATTAACATAAAATACCAGCGTTTTTAGAAGGTAGTTTGTAATATTTATTGATTTATATGCGATTAAAATATATAATTGAACCTATAAAACGAAACATGTATTATTATAGATTGAAAAGCCGATTTATAAAGTTAATATATAGGAATTTATAGCAGAAAGGGGGATTAAAGTGAATTTATTTGGGAATATAGATGTTATGAATAAAGTGCTTGATGCTACAATGCTCAAATATAATGTAATCAGTGACAATATAAGTAATGAGGATACGCCGGGTTATAAAAGAAAAGATGTTGCATTTGAAGCTCTTTTAGAAAAAGAAATTGACAAAAAGGGAGTAAAAAACATAAATATTGATAAAATTAGTCCTCAGATTTATATAGACAAGAAAAACTATTCTTCAAGAATAGACGGCAATAATGTGGATATAGATACCGAAATGGCTGAGGCAGCAAAGATGAAATTGAAATATGATACGTTAATCGAAAGAACTTCATCACAATTAAATCGCTTTAAAACAATCTTACAAACAATTAGATAATAGCAAGGGGGAGAATTATGGGATTTTTTGGTTCAATGGATACATCAACATCTGGATTAACAGCTCAAAGATTAAGACTAGATATTATTTCACAGAATATTGCTAATGCCAATACGACAAGAACTGCAGAAGGTGGTCCTTATAAAAGGAAGGCTGTTATATTTGAGGCAATTAATAATCCAGAAAGTTTCAATAGTGTCTTGAATAAATATACAGATTCTAAGAATAATGGTGTAAGAGTTTCGCAAATTATAGAGGATAATAAACCATTTCCTACACAATACGATCCTAGTCACCCAGATGCAGATGAAAATGGATACGTACAGCTACCTAACGTCAACATGGTAGAAGAGATGGTTAATATGATTTCTGCCAGTAGGTCATATGAAGCAAATGTAACCGCTTTTAATGCAATGAAAGCTATGGTTAGCAAGGCACTTGAAATAGGAAAATAACATTAGGAGGAATATAAATGATACAGTCGCTACAACAACTACAGGGTGCCTCGTTAGGATTAGACAAGATCAACAATAGCACGAAATTAACAAGTGATTCGAGCTTTGTAGACTCTTTGGAAATGGCTAAAAACTTGCTTAATACTGCTAATGAAGCGGAAGGTATAGCAAGTCAATATACTTATGATTTTATGACAGGTAAAAACGATAATGTACATAGTTTAATGATAGCGCAAGAAAAATCCGGCATTTTATTACAGTTTACAATGCAGGTAAGAAATCAATTAATGGATGCTTATAAAGAAATAATGAGATTACCCATCTAATGCCTGATTTTAAAAGGAACGAGGTGAATACATGCAGGCAACATTTGAACAAATATCTAATCAGGTAACTGAAAAATGGGGCAATCTCACAAATTCTCAAAAAATAAAAATATACATAGGTATTACAGCAGTTATTATTACTTTAGGCATTATTGGTTTTCTATCTAGGCCGCAAATGAAGGCATTATACCGCAATCTTGATTTAAAACAAGCATCAGAGGTAACTGAAATCTTAACAGAGCAGAAAATTAAATATAAACTTTTAGATGATGGGACGACGATTCAAGTTGACAAAAATCAACTTGATGCAGCTAAATTAATATTAGCAAGAGAGAATGTTCCCAAAGGACAATACACTTTTGATGATGCCATAACAAATAGTATGTCTACTACAGAAGATGAAAAAAAAGCTAAAATGAATCATCTTAAGCAAGTAGAACTGGAAAGCACACTGGAATCTATGGAGAATATAGAAGAAGCTCAGGTAACTTTAGTTATCCCAGAGGAGAAAAATTCTTTTATACAATCCAAACAACAGAGCAGTGCCAGTGTACTTTTAACATTAAATAATACTTTAAGTTCTAAGCAGGTTGAAGGTATAGCTAGACTTATATCAAGCAGTGTTCAGAATTTAGATATCAAAAACATCAATATTATTGATTCCACAGGAGAAAATTTATACATAGGGTCAGATGAGGGAGATTTAGCACTTGGTAAGCAGCAAGAACTAAAGGGAGCCGCAGAAAACACCATCAAGACTAAAATAACAGAGCTTTTAGGCGTGATGTATGATGAGGTGCGCATCAGCCCTAATCTTATCTTAGACTTTAACCAATATGAAGAAGTCAGTGAAGTATACACTCCGCAATTTGAAGATGACAGCAGAGGAATTATACAGCAAGAAAATATTGCAAATGGCTCTTCAAGTAATACGCAGGAGGGTGCAGAGCCAGGAGTGGCCAATAATGGGGGAGATGCTCCAGTTTATCAAATAGGAAATGGCGCTAATGGTGAAAGCAAGACAAGTACTAAAGATATTACTTATGTCAATGACAAAAAAGTTTCAACTTCTGTAAAAAACATAGGAGATATTGATTTTGAAAAATCATCCTTAGCAGTTAATTTATTTAAAAATAAAATTTATCAAGAGGAAGACGTAGAGGAAACTTTAGCAGGGATAACATGGGATCAATTTAAGGAACAAAATAAGATGCAGCTGCCTATGGCAGTAGATGAGACTATTATTAATTCTATCAAAAGTGCCACAGGAATAGACAATGTAGCCGTGCAAGGTTACGAAAATCCAGTTTTTGTTGATAAAGAAGCTTATGTTATTAATTATAAAGACTACCTGCCGTTTGTACTGATATTACTGATACTTGTCATTATTGTTATTGCAGTTATGAGATTTAGGAAACATGAGGATACGGTAGAACTTGAACCAGAACTTGAAGTAGAAGAAATGCTGAAGGTTGCGAAGCAAGAAGTAGAATTAGAGTCAATTGAACTTAGGGAAACATTAGAGACTAAGAGACAAATTGATAAATTTGTAGATGAAAAGCCAGAGGCGGTAGCAAACTTATTGCGTAATTGGCTGACAGATGATGAGTGGGAGTGATGACTTTGACAAAAGATCAATATAGTAGTAAACAAAAAGCGGCTATGTTACTCATAGCATTAGGCCCAGAAAAGTCAGCTAAGATTTTCAAATATTTAAAAGAAGAAGACATAGAACAGTTAACACTTGAAATTGCCAGTATTAAGGCAGTTTCACCAAAGGCAAAAGAAGAAGTGCTTCAAGAATTTTATGAAATGTGTTTGGCACAGGACTACATAGCAGAAGGTGGTATTGGCTATGCAAGACAGCTTTTGGAGAAAGCATTAGGTTCAGATAAAGCAGTAGAGGTTATTAATAAATTAACAGTATCCCTACAGGTAAGACCTTTTGAATTTGCCAGAAAGACAGATGCAGCTCAGCTTGTCAACTTTATACAAAATGAGCATCCACAGACCATTGCACTGATTCTCTCATATTTAAAACCTTCGCAAGCAGCACTGATTATTAGGTCTTTACCTTCTGACATGCAGTCAGATACAGCAAGAAGGATTGCTTTAATGGATAGAGCGTCACCAGATGTTATCGGTCAGATCGAACGCGAATTTGAAAAAAGACTTTCTACTTTAGTATCGGAAGACTATACATCTATTGGTGGTGTTGACTCTATTGTAGACATTATTAATCAGGTAGACAGAGGAACAGAAAAGAATATTATGGAAAACTTAGAAATTGAAGATCCAGAGTTGGCAGAAATCATCAAAAAACGTATGTTTGTATTTGAAGATATCACAACACTTGATAATAAGTCTATACAAAGAGTTTTACGTGAAGTGGATAACCACGAGCTTGCAATTGCTCTTAAAGGAGCAGGGGAGTCTGTTAAGCAAGTTATCATGAGTAACATTTCTAAACGTCTTGCGGCTATGATTGAAGAAGATCTGGAGTATATGGGACCAAAGCGTGTTAAAGAAGTGGAAGAAGCACAGCAAAAAATTGTTAATATTATTCGTAAATTAGAAGATGCTGGTGAAATTGTTATATCCCGCGGAGCAGGAGATGAGGTTGTTGTCTAGTATTATTAAAGGTGGAAGAATAAGAGAACAAAAGATTATTAACTTATCAGAACGCTTCAGTGCTATAGACAGTCAGGCTGAAAGAAATGATTTTTTGCTAAATGAAGGAACCGCATTAGCACCTCAACAAGAAGCAGAAGACATGTTTTTGCAGGAAGAGCAAACGCACCGCATGTATGAAGAAGCTGAAACTGCACTTCGTGAGGCAAAGGAAAAGGCCAGGCAAATAGTTGAAGAGGCGATGGGTAAGGCTGACGTAATAAAAGAAGCAGCCCAAAAAGAAAAAATGAGCTTATTAAATGAAGCAGTTGATAAGCAAAAGGGTATACTTGAAGCAGCAAAAAGAGAAGCTGAGCAGATTGTACAAGATGCCGAAACAGAGAAAAAACATATTATTGGAAATACTGAAAGTGAACTGGCACAAACACTTATGACTTTATTACAATATTTAATTGGTGAAGAAGTATATCACAATATAGACTGGCTTTTATGTATCATTAGAAAAATGTTGTCAAATGATGCTTTGAAAAAAGAAATAAAGATTTTTGTGTCACCGGCTATGTACAACAAACTGACAGATGAAAATAAAGAAAAGCTTAAGCATATAAAAGAAGGGGTAACCTTACAGAGCTTAGAGACTATGGAAGATACAGCGTGCAGAGTTGAAACAGAGCAAGGAGCCATTGAATATGATGTTAAAGAGGGATTAGATAAAGTCCTGTCTGATATTGATATTTTAAAAAATCTGAAACAGGAGCGCCTATGATTGACTTAAAGAAATATACAGAGATAGCCAATAAACAATTATGGACCTACACCGGGAAAGTGACAAAAGTCATTGGTATGAGTATAGAATCTTTAGGACCTTTTGCAAATATAGGAGATATATGTTCTATAGAAACATCAAATGGGCAAAAAGAAATATTGGCAGAAGTAGTTGGATTTAAAAAAGATCATATTTTGCTGATGCCCTTGGGAACGCTAGAAGGTATTGGGCCAGGCTGTAAAGTGCAGTCCTGCGGAGAAAAACTGGCGATAAAGGCAGGGCAACAATTACTGGGACAAGTCGTCAATTGGAAGGCTGAACCTATTAATGGCAATACGATTGACTGTATAGATACTGTACCGCTTGACAATACTGCCCCGAATCCACTGACAAGAAATAGAATTGAAACACATATGGAACTGGGTATTAGGACCATTGATGGAATGTTGACCGTAGGAAAAGGCCAAAGAATAGGAATCTTTGCAGGAAGTGGCGTAGGCAAAAGTACGCTTTTAGGAATGATTGCAAGAAATGCATTATCAGATATTAATATTATTGCATTAATTGGAGAACGAGGAAGAGAAGTAAGAGAATTTTTAGAAAAAGATTTACAGGAAGAGGGTTTAAAAAGATCTATTGTTGTTGTAGCTACTTCAGATCAGCCAGCACTTATGAGACTTAAGGCTGCTCAGGCTGCTACAGCTTTGGCGGAATATTTCAGAGAACAAGGAAAAGATGTTTTGCTAATGATGGATTCACTGACCAGGTTTTCTATGGCACAAAGAGAAATAGGTCTTGCGACCGGTGAACCACCGGTTTCAAGAGGTTATACCCCGTCAGTATTTGCAGTCATGCCCAAGCTTTTAGAAAGGGCAGGACATTCGGATAAAGGCAGTATAACAGGGATGTATACAGTACTTGTTGATGGGGATGATTTTAATGAACCCATTACAGATACTGCCAGAGGGATATTAGATGGGCATATTGTCTTATCCAGAAAGTTAGCCAATAAAGGCCACTACCCTGCTATAGATGTGCTGGCAAGTATATCCAGGGTGATGAATGACATTGTAACGGATGAGCATAAAGCGTATGCCAGAGAGATTAAGAAGCATTTGGCAGTTTATAAGGAATCAGAAGATCTGATTAATGTAGGTGCTTATAGCAAAGGCAGTAATACTGAGATTGATACAGCTATCGAAAAAATTGGAGAGATTAATGAGTTTTTACAACAGTCGGTTGAAGACAAAATTGATTTTCAAAGTACATTCAATCAAATGAAGAAGATTGTCCGTTAGGAGAGAGCCAATGTTTAAATTTGAACTTGATTCAGTTCTTTCACTTAAAGAAAAACTAGAAGATGCTAAAAAAAGAGAATTAGGCCTAGCTAATAGACATAAAGAACAGCT
This sequence comes from Clostridia bacterium, assembly GCA_029256345.1. Classification (GTDB taxonomy): domain Bacteria; phylum Bacillota; class Clostridia; order Lachnospirales; family Cellulosilyticaceae; genus FMMP01. Next base: position 43,921 of record JAQSYC010000025.1, read on the forward strand.
AGAATTTAAAAAAAATACATTGATTGAAGAGCACCAAGTTGTTTATAGCCAAATCAAAACCAATAGCAGTAAACAAGTTAATATACGAGAAGTGAAAGTCCTTAATCAATATTCAACGTATGTTAATCAGCAAATTAAACAAACAGAAGTTCGTATCAATAACGCCCGAAAAGTTGTAGAAAAAAAACGTGATGAGCTGCTTAGTGCCGTAAAGGAACGTCAAATATTAGATAATCTAAAAGAAATTAAGCTGGAACAATATAGAGAAGAAACAAAAAAGATAGAGCAGCTTTTACTTGATGAAACAGTAAGTTACAAATACGGTGTACTAAAAAAGGGGGATGAATAAATGGCTAATAAAAATGAAAAACCAGTTAAAACAGAGACTGTAGATTCCCCAATAAAACGTAAAAAACATAAAAAGAGAAATGGGCTCTTTATTGGTCTTGGCATTTTAATAGTCCTAGTTCTTATGGGTATTGTATTTAGAAATCAAATCAGTGCTTATCTGGGTAATGTCCTAAAAGATGTACCTATAGCTAATGAATTTTTCAAACAAGAGACAGATCCCTATAAGCTATTGACTAAACAGCAGCTTGTGACGCAGCTGGAGCAAAAAACAGCAGAGCAAGAAGCACTTAGCCAAACACTGACAGAACTGCAACAAGAAAAGAGTAGTTTAGAAGAAAAAATAACTGCTTTAAAAGAATATGAGGCTAAATATGCAGAATTTATAAGTCAGAAACAAGCGTGGGATGAAACGATTGCACGAACAGACCCACAGATGTTTTTAGAGCAATTTGAAAAAATGTATCCTGATACGATGGAAGCAATATATAGGGATCTTAAAATAGATGATATACTTACAAAAGAGCAAAAGGAGTTTTCAAACACTGTGGCTCAGATGGAGGAAGAACAGGCAGCGAAGGCATTGGAGGCACTAATAACCACCGATACTGAACTGATTAAACAAATTTTTGAAGGCATGAAACAAGAAAGAAAATCATTAATACTCAGTAGTATGCAATCAGAAAATGCGGCAGTAGTGATTAAGCTATTATCACCAGACGGGGTTCAAAATGATGAATAAGGGGGGATATAAATGAATAACGCAAGTATCGATATGCTTATGCCAAAGGCAAAGGACATCAAGTCAGAGGCTATAGGGGTTAAATCTTCTGATAAAACAGTAAGAGAAAATGAAAATACTTTTAACAATGAGCTATCAAAAGTGAAAACTAAAAGTAAGGATACAAAGGTTGCCAAAAGTATGATCAAAGACAATACAAAAGATCTTTTAGTAAAAAAATCAGTTGATATAAAAAAGCTTGAGGATATGCAGGATGAGCAAGCTATTTGTAATACTATTCTTACACTTATTCAGGATGTCTTGCAAATATCGGTTGAAGATATTGAACAGATTTTAGGAGAAATGAATATTGAACCAACAGATTTGCTTAACCAGGATACATTTAAAGAGTTCTTAACATATGCCTATCCTGTGCTTAATGAAAATGAGTTATTATTTAATGAGCATAACTTAAAAGACATCAGCAAATTATTTGCAAAACTTGAACAAATCAATGAATTATTAAGTGATGGAGAAAGCAATATCTTAATCGAAAAGCTTGTAATACAAGATGAAGTGATTCAAACAACGGTGACAAAAGTGGAGAGTGAACTGCAAACTACTGAGCCCAGTACAGAGGAGCCGATGACGCTATCTCCGGAAAGCATTCAAGCTGCTGTGAAAAATAGTTTATCAAATCAACAGTCAGCAAGGACGGCACCCACGGATGAAACAGTTTTGGAGAGTAATTTATCGGAAGAAGGATTTTTGAGCACTAAGCAAATGGGATTAGGGTTAACAACGCCTATACAGGCATTTAACAGTATTATACATTCAAAATCATGGGGCATGCAGGAGGGAACAACCAACAACAGTATGTCAAGATTTATTCAGGATAATTCTTTGAGTAGTCAAATTATTAATAAAATAGATGCAACAAACCTAGGAAACTATAAAGAAATTACGATGGAGCTTTCACCCAAAGAACTTGGGAACTTGTCCATTAAATTAGCAGAGACTAATGGTGTTATTGTAGCAAATATTCGTGTAGATAATGAGAAAACAAAAGAATTGTTATTAAGTGAAATGGCACAGCTTAAACAAACCTTGGAAGCGCAGGGATTGTCTGTCAGTGATGTTAAAGTAGATGTAAGGCAAAACCCGCATCAGTCTGAGATGGAGAAGCAAAAGCAAAAGTCAGCTAAACGTATACAGGAACTTATTGATAAACACTTGACAGAAACTGAAGAAATAAGTATGCAGCTAGATGAAAGTACAGGTGAAGTGGTCGAAACAGAAGTAAACTATATGGTCTAAAGGAGGGATAAGATATGGCAGCAGTCAATTTAGTAACATCAGAAAGTGATTATTTAAAAGTAAGTGCTGAAAGAACAACGCAAAGTGCATTAGATAAAGATGCAGTGATTATTTAAAAGTAAGTGCTGAAAGAACAACGCAAAGTGCATTAGATAAAGATGCTTTTATGAATCTATTGGTGACACAGATGAAGTATCAAGATCCACTTAATCCTATGGATAATCAGGAAATGATGGCACAGCTGGCACAATTTACCGCAGTGGAGCAAATGATGAATGTGGCTCAAACGGTAGAAAAACAGCTGGCCAATGGCATGATAGGCAAACATGTCTCTTATCAATATGACAACACTGAGACTGGCCAAACAGAGTATCTTGTTGGAAAAGTAGATTATGTCAAAACCAGCGGTGGTGATACGCTACTTGGAATAGGGGATCATGAGATTGGTGTAAAGGATGTTCTGCAGGTAATAGACTCTGCCAACATCCAGTCTAATACGTCAGCTTATGAATTGATTGGTAAAACTGTTCAGGGTCTTATTACACAAAAAGATGCTGAGGGTGTAGAAGAAGATGTTGTTATTGAAGGTGAAGTACAAGGAATCCGTATGAAAGATGAAGTCCCATTCCTTGTGATTGGAACAGGCACCAATAAAGTGGAGATTGATTTTAACGATGTACAAAATATCGTTGAAAAACCAACCATTACTGGAAGAAAAATAAGTGCAACCCTGACGGATGAAGATGGCAACGAACAAACTGTGACAGGTATAGCAGAATATATAAAAATCACAAAAGCAGGCACTTATGTTTATGTAGATGGACAGTTTGTAGAGTTTGAAGATATTGAAACAGTTGAAAATCAATAGTAAAACTATTTATAAAAACAGAGGAGGCAGATAGTTATGATGAGATCAATGTTTTCTGGCGTATCAGGTCTTAGAGTACACCAGACAAGAATGGATGTTATAGGTAATAATATAGCCAATGTTAATA
>JAQSYC010000301.1 GCA_029256345.1 Clostridia bacterium
TGCTGCACAGGCAAATAAAGCCGATTCAATAGTAGGTATACTCATTGCTTCTGATTTATTAACAATAGCTGAAGAAAGAGTAAGAACAGGCGTTAGGAAGAAAACACCTCCATGGGCTAACTGTGGCACATTGCTGATCCCTCCGCATATCATTGATAAGGCAATAGCTTCGCCCGTACCACGGCCTGCTGCCAAGATGACTCCTGCCATGATTCCTGACTTTGCCGCCGGCAGCATCACCTTCCATACCACCTTCCAATGTGAATACCCTAATGCAAAAGCGGCCTCTCTATACATCTTTGGAACTGCCTTGATAGCATCTACCGACAATATGGTTATAAAAGGTAGTATCATCATGGTCAAAATAATGATGCCCGCCAGTAAACTCTTGCCATCTAACTGCATTTGCAAAAGTGGGTCAGCGATATACTTGATCTGCATTTCTGTTGTTATAAACCACCTGTTAATCAATGGCACCATTGTCATAAGCCCCACAAGCCCATAAATGATAGAGGGCACACAGGCTAATAACCTTACAACCGAGGACAAAAAACTTCTTAATTCATAGGGTGCAAATTCACAGATAACAATGGCTGTCCCTATACCTATGGGTACTGCCAGTAAAAGGGCACCCAAGGTGGTTAAAAGTGTCCCCACGATTAGTCCTAACCCGCCAAATACATAACTCTGCTCTTCTATACTGGCATTAAAGGCTGTAGAGATTTGTTCAGAAAACCCACCTTCTGTCAAAAACCCTATGCCACTGGCCCTAAAGACTTCAAAGCATTGCTGCAGGATAAAAACAAATATAAACATCAAAACAACAGCACAGAGTGCTGTAAATATAAATAAACCTATTTCAAAAGTATGATCCTTTAACTTTTCCTTAAACTTATGTCTGTTATATTTGTCCATATATGACCCCTTCATAATATAAAACATAGACTTTAAGGGCACGAGACAGGGCTTTTTATAGCTATCCCACCTCGTGCTCCTGTACTAAAATATATTCTTTCAATCTATTTGTCTACTGATTTATTTGAGTGATTTCTTACATACTCTCAAATTAATGAATTGGAAGATAATCTTCTGAGACAAGGATTTGCTGACCTTTTGTGCTTCTTATGTAATTGATATATTTTGCAGTGACACCTGTTGGAGCTCCTTTTGTTACTAACAGAAGCGGACGCACATAAGGATATTTGCCTGAAAGTGCATTATCCTGTGTTGCTGCAACCCCCTCAACACTTACACCATGTACTGTTTTATCTAAATACCCCATTGACACAAACCCAATAGCATTATCACTTTTTGCAACGGCCTGTAATAAAAGTTGCGTAGAGTTATGTGGTGTCGCATAGCTTGGAATAGGCTCTTTTGTAATAGGTGCCATTGCTAATTCATCAAATGCAGCCAGTGTACCTGATCCTGTTTCCCTTGTTTGAATAAAGATTGCAGCGTCTTTACCGCCTATTTCTTTCCAATTTTTGATTTTTCCGCTGAAAACATCTGCGATTTGCTGTTTTGTTAAAGTTTTTAAAGGATTATTTTTATTGACAATAACTGCAATGGCATCTCTTCCAATAACGATTTCATTAAGGGTCTTTTCTGATTCTTTTAATTCTCTTGAAGCACACCCAATATTAAATGTCCCATCAATGGCACCTTTAATACCTGCTCCGGAGCCACCTCCTGCAACACTTACAGATAAGCCTGGATTTTTCTTATTCAAAATATCTGCTACTTGCTGTGTAATAGGTTGAACCGTTGTTGAACCCCCTACTTTGATCGTACCCTTCATATCTGAGAAATAAGTAATATCTATATTGTTGGTTTTTTTATTAAAATCTATCTTTGCTCCAAAAGCTTCTCCGATAAAACGAAGAGGAACAAATACTCTTCCATTCACTGTTTTGGCCGATACATCTAAAGTTTTTGCTTGACCATTTACTTTAGCATTTTTTGATCCAATAGTGAGTTCAATCTGCTTATCAGCTGATTCAATCCTAACGTTATTACCATTTGCAGTGACTATTCCCCCTAGCCCCTCTGCAATAAATTTTACCGGTACCAGTGTTGCGCCATTTTCTACCAAAGGTGATACATCAAAGTTAATAGGTGAAGCATCAATTTTAGCTGTCATATGTGTTGCACCAAATGTTACGGTTGAAAACATCATAAATGAAGCCATTAAAAGTGTGGATATCTTTGCTAGTTTTTTCATCTCAAAAAAACCTCCCTTTATTTATTAAACTTAGTTTCTCTTATTTGTATTAAAAGAAGGGGATATTTGTGTTAAGTATGTGTTAATTTTTTAAATATTCAACTAAAGATAATGTATTATCAACAATTCACTTATTAAAAAAACACCATACCTCTAAGAGGTACAGCGTTTTTTATTAGTGATTATTTTTTTCATTTTTATTCCAGTGTTTTTTAAAATTAGTGTCTTTCGTGCCAGGGTCCTTTTCCAGACCACTTTTACTTCTGCTCTTTTGAGAGCCTTGTTGAGAAATATTTTGTTTAGTTACTTCATCCATGTGTTTTTCACCTCATTATTTATAATTTTCAAAGATAGCATCTATCTTTTTGTGGCTATTTATTCATCCAATCTTATCATGCCAAACAAATTTTCATATCAAAACAAGTTTACATTTTACATTTTTTTCCATAACATGATATAGACTCACTCACTTAAGAGGTATTTATTATGTTAGAATCTTTTCTCTTAGTTATTTCACTCTGCGTAGATGCCTTAGTCGCAGGTTTTGCTTATGGTACCAATAAGATTA
>JAQSYC010000026.1 GCA_029256345.1 Clostridia bacterium
GCATGAACTCTTTTTTGTGTATTGATCATATCTGGAATAATGTGTTTTCCAAAATCACTTTCTCCATGTACCCCATTATCTTTAATAAGTGCTTCTCTTAGTACATCCCATGTAAATATATAGATTCCCATTGAAGCTAAATTACTCTTAGGGTTTGCTGGTTTTTCCTCAAACTCTATAATAGCATCTGTCTCATCAGTATTCATAATTCCAAACTGATCGGCTATTTCTAGTGGTACCTCAATTACTGCAATAGTCACATCTGACTCATTTTTTTTGTGCTCTTCAAGCATCGTACTATAATCCATCTTATAAACATGGTCCCCAGATAATACTAAAATATATTTAGGATTATACTCATCTATATATCTAATATTATGATAGATTGCATTTGCTGTCCCAGAATACCAACCTACAGTATCTATTCCTGAGTTAATACAATTACTAAGCGGGAAATCAATAATTCTATACTTGCCTCCGAACATAACAGCAGGCTTAGCAATCTGCTTCGTAAGAATGCCTAACCTGCTCCCTTGTCCCCCTGCCAACAACATAGCTATCATTTCTTTTTTATTCATGCAATCCCTCCTCACTACTAATAAGACCTTAATTGGATTCCTAACTAATCTGCTAGTTTTTACTCTATTAGTGTATCATTTTACCCTATTTTTTACAATATTATTTACAATATTTAAGCTATATTATACTAGAGCCTAAATACTTTTATTGTTCTAAACTGTAAATGTCTACAACTTTGTTGCTTTCATCAACTGTATCCAACCATAATAACGTTTTAAAATCTTCTACAAGCTTTACTTCCGGCACTTTAGTGGCCATAAGTACCCCAACGCCTACTAACTCTGCTTCAAATTCCTGCATAAGATCTATAATCCCTTTTGCTGTTCCGCCCGCCTTCATGAAATCATCTATAAAAAGAACCCTTGAACCCTTTTTAATGGCTCTTGTAGAAAGGCACATCGTTTTTATTCTATGATTACTGCCTGTAATATAGTTCATGTGAATAACTGTTCCATCTGTCAGCTTACTTTGATTTCTTACGACTACCATTGGTTTATTTAGTACCATTGCCGTCATAAGTGCTATGGGGATTCCTTTGGTTTCTACTGTAATCACATAATCAATCTGAATATGTCCAAAAAGACTCGCTAAGGCAATCCCTATATTTTTAGATATATAGGGGGTATACAAAATATCATTGGTATAAATGTATCCTCCTGGAATAATTCTATCTGGTGTATTAATAAGTTCACAAAGTGTTTTAGTAAAACTTTGCATCTGCTCTTTAGTCATAAGTGGATTGTAATACACACCACCTGCTGCTCCAGATATAGTCTCTATTGTTCCTAATTCATAATTTCTAAAAATATCTTTTATACTATCTAAATCTTCACTGATTGTAGATTTGGCGCAGTCAAAGATATCGCAAAAATAAGTAAGTGTAAATATTTTATTGGGATTATTGGTTAAAGTACTTGTAATAACACTGATCCGGTCATGTTTTTGTACCTTTTTCATGTGATTTTCTCCTTTTTATTTCAACTATGGGTATTACTTTTTATTATAAACATAAATCCGAATATTTAAAAGCTTTTCCTCAAAAACATTCGTTTTTTGCATCTATTCTTCTAAATTTCTTTATTATAAAAAAATATGTTTATTATTTTGTATCTGGTATATAATGAAAAAATAATATGCTACATATTATAATAAGAGTGTCTACTATTTAAAGACAATATATAGTTCATTGAAAGGATCAATTGTATGACAAATTTTAACTCCTTACTCAATAAAAAGAAAATACATTTTATTGGCATCGGCGGAATCAGTATGAGCGGCCTTGCAGAAATCGTTCATCACCGAGGGTTTACAGTAACTGGCTCTGATATGAAAACCTCCAGTACAACTGCGCACCTTGAAGATATAGGCGTCACAGTCTACTATGGACACAGTAAAAATAATATTTCCCCTGACATTGATTTAGTCGTTTATACTGCTGCTATTAAAGAAGATAATTCTGAACTTTTAGCTAGTAAAACTTTAGGTATTGAACTTATTACACGTTCCCGCTTTTTAGGTTTGATTATGAAAGACTATGAATTTCCTATTTGTATCGCCGGTACCCACGGTAAGACAACGACCACTTCCATGCTTTCTCATGGATTTTTGTCAGCCAAGCTCGACCCAACCATTACAGTAGGTGGTATCTTAAAAGGTATTGATGGCAATATCCGTATTGGTAACTCTGAGTATTTTATCACTGAGGCCTGTGAGTACTGTGATAGTTTTTTAGACTTTTTCCCTAAAATAGGGGTTATTCTCAATGTGGAAGCTGACCATTTAGATTATTTTAAGGATCTGACTCATATCCGCCAATCTTTCCAAAAATTTGCTTGTTCTATTCCTGCCGATGGCTTTTTAGCCATCAACAGTGAAGTGGAATATCTTGATGAATTTTTAGCTCCGCTCCAATGCAAAGCAGAAACTTTTGGTCTTCATTCAGATGCCGACTGGTATGCAGAACATATTACGTTTAATGATAAAGCGTGTGCTTCTTTTGATGTTTACTACAAAGGCACCTGCAAAGGACATATTGCCCTGAGTGTACCTGGTATTCACAATGTCTTAAATTGTTTATCAGTATGTGCTGTATGCCATTTTTTAGGGTTATCTGTGGATATCTTAGGCCTTGGGCTTACACATTTTACTGGTGCAAATCAGCGTTTTGAGATTAAAGGCAAGATTCACAACATTACCCTTGTGGATGACTATGCCCATCACCCCACTGAAATCAAGGCAACCCTCGATGTAGCTAATGCTTATCCTCATCATGAGCTTTACATTGTTTTTCAGCCCCATACTTATACCCGTACTAAAGCCTTCCTTAAAGATTTTGCAAAGGTTTTATCACCGGCTGCCCATATTATTATTACAGATATTTATGCTGCGAGAGAAAAAAATCCTGGGGATATCTCTTCTAAAGATATCGTTCAAGAAATCCACAATTTAGGTAAAGAAGCTCTCTATATCTCGGACTTTGATGAAATTGCTAATTATTTGCTTGAACATGCTGTCCCAGAGGATTTAATCATCACTTTGGGGGCTGGAAATATTAATCAAGTGATCGATATTTTATTAGGAAGATAGTTATCCACATTATCCACATTTTTACTCACAGCACATCTGTTAATATTAAGCTCATTTATCAACAGCTTATCCTCAGAGTCTCCCTATTTTCAAGGGAGGCTTTTATTTTTTTGTTATCATATTTTCCTGTTTTTGTGCTATAATACTAACACATGAAAAGGATTATTTTTCAAGGAGGTTTCCTCATGGCATCTATTAAATGTTTCATACAAGGGCAATCCTTTGTACATGTTCCCTATTGGTTTATTATAGATTATATGCCTAAAGCCTTAGGCGGCTATTTAAAGGTCTATATTTATCTGTTTGCTTTATCTGGCAGCCCATCTCAAACTGATATTTCTTTAGAAACTGCAGCCGCCACACTTGATATGCTCCATTCTGAAGTCATACAGGCTCTTACTTATTGGCATGATAAAGGTGTCCTCGATTTCAAACAGCTTTCACCAGAAGAATTTGAACTCAAGTTTCATGTGGACAAACCCCAGACGTCTCCCAATGAATCAGTTCCTAAACTGCCTCTTTCTAAAACCATCATAGGCCAGTCACGGCCTGAATACAGAACAGAGGAAATTAACTTGTACATGCAGGGCAGCCCTTCGGTAACTGAGTTATTTAAAATAGCTGAACAATATCTCGGCAGAATGCTTACTATCACAGATCAAAAAATACTTTACAGTTTTTATGACTGGCTGCATATGCCCTTCGACCTTATTGAGTTTCTTATTGAGCACTGCGCCTCTAATAATCATACAGCCATGCACTATATCGAAAAGGTCGCTATAGGCTGGATAGATGAAGGCATCACCACTGTAGAAAAAGCTAAAGAAAAGGTTACTCTTGATAAAAGATACTTTAAAATACTCAATACGCTGGGTTCTTCCAAAAGCAATCTGACGCTTTCCGAAAAAAAATGTATTGATAAGTGGCTTATAGACTATGGCTTTAGTGTCGAAGTTATCTTAGAAGCCTGCAAAAGAACAGTTATGCAGACCAATAAACCTAGTCTTAACTATGTGGATTCTATACTTATATCCTGGCAAAATGCTAAAGTCAAAACACTGGAGGATATCCTGCTTATAGATAAAGCTTACGAGAGTAAAAAACAACTTAATTCCCAAGAGTCTTTTCAGTCTAAGCGTCCACTCAAAACAGCCAAATTTAACAACATGTATTCTCATAATTGGAATTTTGAAGAACTAGAAAAACTAGAAAATGACTATATCGATCGTAAACTTAATGGAGGAAAATAGTATGACCAATAAAGAATTCCACTATAAACGTCTTATGAGAGAGTATGATATCAAACGTACTTTAGCTGTACAAAATCAGCTTAAAAGAGCCCAGGAGGTCTATACCAAAGTTCCTCAAATACAACAGATTGATAAACTCCTTAATAACAGTGGTATTCAGTTAGTGCGCAGTATGCTTACAGCACCTGACCATACTTCTATTGAGGATTTCAAGAAAAATTCGGATGATCTGATGTTTACCCGCAAGATGCTTCTTGTAGAAGCAGGCTTTAGGGAAAACTACTTAGATGTTTTGTATGACTGCTTTGTATGTAAAGACACAGGATTTATAGATGATAAGCCTTGTGCCTGCTTTAAGCAAGGACTCATCAACATTGCCTATGAACAGTCCAATTTAAAACACATTCTTAAAATCGAAAATTTTGCTTCATTTAATCTAGACTATTACTCTAAGCAAATAGATGAAGGGGCTCAAAAATCCCCTTATAACAATATAGAACGCATTCATCAAATCTGCGTGGGTTTTATTGAAAAATTTGAAACCGAAAAACAAAATCTTTTATTCTATGGCCATACAGGACTGGGCAAAACTTTTTTATGTAATTGTATTGCAAAAGAGTTGTTGGACAGAAATTATACTGTACTTTACCTGACTTCTCCTCAGCTCTTTAAACTTTTTGAAGAATCACGATTTCATAGAGAAGACATGATGGAGGAAGCCAAAGATATCCTAAGTACCCTTTTTACTGTGGACCTACTTATTATTGACGATCTGGGCACTGAGTCCTCCTCTACTTTTACAGGCAGTGATTTGTTTGATGTCCTTAACACAAGGTATCTCAATCAAAATGCTACCATTATTTCAACTAATGTAGCACCAAACGAGTGGCATAAATACTATTCTGAACGTATCGTATCTCGTGTATTCGGTAACTATACAAACCTCAAGTTTATAGGTTCTGATATTAGACTTCTTAAAAAATATAACAACAAACTTTGATAACCTGCTAAAATTTAGCAGGTTTTTTTATTGCGTATCAATGATATTTTATGACTCTCTGTAATATACATATTATTATCTTGATTCTAAAGGGGGACAATATGTTTCATACAGTACAATTATCCAAATCTGATCCCACTCCTCTTTATATACAGCTTGCCTCTGAAATAGCTAGACTTATACAGGGTGATATTTTTCCTGGAGGCTTTAAATTACCCTCTATCCGTGGTTTATCTAGGCAGCTCACCATTAATCGTGATACGGTTGTAAGTGCTTATAAACTTCTTGAAAATCAAGGTCTAGTAGAATCTTACGTCGGAAAAGGCACTTATGTTGTCTTAAAAGAAAATACCACCCTATCGGCTGAAACTTCCAAGGAGCTTAACAATATCTATTGCAGTACCCTAGGTTTTTCAAAAGATCTTTTTCCTACTTCCTTGTGTATCAATCTAGCCCATACCATTATCACCGAAGAAGGCTGGGGAGCTTTTAGCGATCCTTTATTCCGTGAAAGAAATCTGCTCAAACAAAATGCCTGCTGTTTTCTGGAATGTGCTGGCATCACAGCCAACGCTGCTCAACTGCGCGTTATCAAACAGTATACGGACTTTTTGCTGTCTCTTTTTAAATATTCGCCTAAAAAAGGTATCTGCATAGAAGCCTTTAGTGACCTCACTTATTCTTCTTATTTGCGCTCTATTGGTGCCAAAATCCACGAAATTCCCATCAATCAAGAGGGCTTAGATCTAGATAAACTTGAAAAACAGCTGCGTTCTGGTACTATCGGATATATCTTTTTATCTACTTACCTCCAAAATCCAACAGGTATATGCTATTCTGAGTCTGTTAAATTAAAACTCATTGAATTGGCTCATGCCTATGACTGCTATATTGTAGAAGATGGTACCTTTAGTGAATTTTCCTGTACCCCTGAACACCTACGGCCACTGTTTAATCATTTTTCTAAAGAAAGGGTTATTTATATCTATCACTTTTCTAAAGTGTATCTCCCCTACCTTGGGTATAGTTTTATACTTCTTCCCATCTCTATGATCAAATCAATGCCTGATGAAACATCTTGCAGCTTTAACGAATACTTGCTTCGTTATTATTTACAGTCCAGCTTTTTAAAAGCCAACCAACAGTGGATGTTAGACTCTTGCAGTGAAAAGTATACTAAACTTTATTTGGGTTTATCTTCTTTAAAAGATCAGGTAACCCTTTATGGCTCTCATGGTGGACTATTTTTTTGGATTAAGCCCCTTAGGTTATCCTGCCTGGAAGTCTGCAAGCTCTTTATCCAACATAACATTATTATTTCTCCTGGCAGTCTTTTTACATACTCAGGGAAAACTGATTATTTTCGCCTCTCCATCCCGCATCTTACCCTCAAACATATCGATGAAATTATCAAACTGGTGGAGCTATCCCTTTAATGGGTGTATAAAAAAACTGACAGAGATTAGATGCTCTGCCAGTTTTTTTATTTCCCCATAGGGCAAATGGGGTATCTGCACTCGCTGCAGCCATAGCAAAATCCCCCATGGGCCATAGCAAGCATATCTCTTTTGGTCACTTCTTCTTCTGCAAAAAGCCTAGGCAACACAAGGTCTAAAACAGTAATCTTACGATACATCCCACAGGCTGGCACCCCTAAAATAGGTACGTTGGCTTTTTTCTCCCCCTTTTTATGTGCATAAGCTAACATAAACATAGCTCCTGGAAGAACGGGGGATCCATAGGTTACTACCTGATCTGCAATTTCTCTTATGGCTGTCGGTGTCAAATCATCAGCATCTACGGCCATCCCTCCCGATACCATGATAAGCTCTGCTCCTTGGTCAATGAGCTGGAGTATACGTTGTTTAATCACTTCTTGATCATCTGGAGCATACAGTGTATCCACTATTTCTCCCCCTAAAGCCTTAGCTTTATCTCGTAATACGGCTCCAAACTTGTCCTCTATGATTTTGTAATATACCTCTGACCCTGTCACCAAAATACCAACCTGCAGCGCCTTTAAAGGAATCACCTCTATGACAGCTTTTTCATTTTGGCACAGATGTTCTACCTTTTCTAGCTTGTCTTTTTTAATAATTAAGGGAATCACTTTAGTCCCTGCCACCAACTGGTCTTTTTGAACCACTGTGTTAGTATGGCAGGTGGATAAGATAATGCCCTCTATTTCATTAATCTCCATCAATACCTCTGTATTGATCTTTAGTAATCCTCTTTGAGAGGCTTTTATTTGAACTTTTGCTTCAGTGGGTTCTGTAAGATACAGACCTTCCCCTATACAGGCTCCAGCCAGTCTTGCAGCTGCTTCATCTTCGTGAAGCTCATCTTCATTCAGATGGATAATATTCAGATGATATTTACCCATGCTCTTTAAAATATCAATATCTTTTTCCTGAATAATATAGCCTTTTTTGTACCGTACTCCCTTAAACTCCTCAGGAATAACCTGCGTGAGATCATGGGCCAGTACTGTTCCAATAGCTTCTTCCACTTTAACTTTCATCATGACGACTCCCCCTTTAACTTATGCATTTGCTCTAGAAGCGCGGCGGTGTGATAGTCGATACAAAAATTAAATCTTCTTCTCCTATACTTACAATCTTATGAGGAAGACTGGCAAAATAGTAAATGGTATCACCTTCTTCTAATACATACTCATCCTCTCCAATAATAATCCACATTTTTCCTTTTAACACATGATTAATTTCTTCTCCTGGGTGAGTCAAAGGCTCTTCACAGGTCATTGCACCTGGCTCTAATTGACCAATAAACATTTCCATCTGCCTATTTAAGTCAGGGGATAATAATTCATATGTCACATGAGAGTTATTAAACTTAAGCTGCTGTCTTTGATTTTTTTTAACTACAGGACTTTTTTTGGTTTCATCTAATAGAAAGTAAAAAACAGCCACTTCCAATGCTTCTGCAATTTTACGAAGTGAGGTAATAGAAGGTTCTGATATGTCCCTTTCTATCTGACTCAAAAACCCTGGCGTTAGATTAGTCCTCTCTGCCAGTTCTTTTAAATTCATTCCCATCTGCAGTCGTCTTTCTCTAATTTTATCCCCTATCATATGTTCTTCCTTTTATTCCTTATTTTTATCCTAGTTTATCACACTTTATATGACTTTTGTAGTGCAGCATCACTTCTATATGTGGTACATCTTCTATACCAATTAGTTGACGTTCCTTAATGTCATGATTCTTTCTCTTGCCTATCGCTCTTCTCTAAAATAAGCATTCCCTAAAGCTTTAGGAGGGGATGCCTTACTTCCTTTATGAAAACCACCTATTACCAAAACTAAAATGGTTACAATATACGGTACCATATCTACAAAATACTGATTGATATGTACTCCGGCACCTTGCAGCCTAAGCCCTAATATGTCCAGACCGCCAAATAAAACGCCTCCTAAAATAGCTTTCATTGGGTTCCAGCCTATGAATATAATGAGAGCCACCGCAATCCACCCTCTGCCTGCCGTTATGCCGTCCTGCCAAGCCGGGACATAAACAAGCGGTAAAAAAGCTCCGCCAAGTCCGCAAAAAGCCCCGCCGATTACGATATGGGTATACTTATATAAGTTAACTGCTATCCCCGCAGCATCTGCTGCTGCTGGATTTTCTCCTACCATCCGTGCATTAAGCCCCCACTGCGTATAGGCAAAATAAATAAATAATATAATGGCGCTTACATACCCAAGATAAACAAAACTACTTTGATTAAAAACGGCTTCTCCAATAACAGGTATGTCTGCTAAAAGGGGGACTCTTACAGGTGCAAAGCTTGCTTTAAGTTTATTAGATACAATCTGCCCTACCATGCTTTGACCTAAAAAGCTGGAAAACCCTGTACCGAATATGGTTAAAGCTAAACCTGTTACTACTTGATTCGCGTGAAAGGAGATAGTCAGAACCGCATAAATCAGTGCTCCCAGCGCTCCTGCCGCCATTGCTCCTGCCAAGGCTATAAAGGCATTGTCTGTTTTAAAACCCAGCATAAAACCAATAATAGCTCCCATCAGCATCATGCCCTCAACACCCAGGTTCAGATGTCCGACTTTTTCATTTAAAATGCCTCCCAAAGTAGCAAATAACAAAGGGGTTCCTGCTATAACTGCGGCTGCTAGAAATAAACCTATGTTCATATCGTATGTCCCCCTTTTTCTGAGTGTAGTGTATATTTATAAAAAACGATTTTATACTGGATAAAAAACTGACTCCCTAATACACAAAATAAAATCATAGCCTGAATAATATCCGCTGCTGATTGTGGTATTTGAAAAGCCGTTTGGATATAGGCACCCCCCTGTATTAAAACAGCGAATAAAACAGCTACAATAGCTATGATTGGAGCACTTAAACCCGACAGCCATGCTACAATAATAGCACTGTATCCCATGCCTCCTGCCACTTCCATATTGAGGGTATTACTTACTGCTGATGCCTCAATCATTCCACTAAGTCCCGCTAAAGCTCCGCTTATAAATATAGCTATTAAAATAACATTTTTTACATGAATCCCTGCATACCTTGCTGTGTTCTCACTTTCTCCAAGTACAGTAATCTCATAACCCTTTTTAGTATGATTAAGAAATATATAGATAATGATAACGAGTATCAGTGCTAGAATCCACCCTATATGAACCCCAAATACATTTGGCAAAGTCGCTGAGTCCTTAAAGTTAGCTACTTTAGGAAATCCCAGAGAACTTGGATCTTTCCAAGGGCCATACTGTAGATAGATAATCCATTTAAGAGCGATGTAATTCATCATTAAAGTAATAATTGTCTCGTTCGTATTAAACTGTGCCTTTAGATAACCTGGTATAAGGCCCCAGAGACCACCACAAATCATGCCTGCTATTATCATCATCGTAAGAACAACCACCTTAGGCAGATAATCAAAATTCAGCGCCATATACGATGCTCCAAAAGCACCCATAAGTATTTGACCTTCAGCTCCGATATTCCAAAATTTCATTTTAAAAGCTACAGCTATTCCCAAAGCTGTTATAAGAAGAGGAATGACTTTAACAAGTGTTTCTTTTAGTCTATAAGGGGTTCCAAGTGCACCTTCAAGCATGGAGAAATAAACCTTAAACGGATTATGTCCAATAGCCATAATGAAAAGACTTGTTATCACAAGTGCTGCCAATATAGCTCCCATTTGTATCCAGACCTTTTTCCTTTTACTGCACTCAGGCGTTTTTATAACTTTTATTCCCACTATAGTCTCCTCCTTCTTCCTGTACATGCCCTGCCATCATAAGTCCTAAAGCCTCTTTTGTTATTTCTCTGGCATTTACAAGCCCTGTTACCTTTCCGTCACATAAAACAAGTATCCTATCGCTGATCTGCATTAGTACATCTAAGTCTTCTCCAACAAATAAGATTGAAACACCTTTTTGCTTTTCTTTATTAAGTAAGTCATAAATTTGATAAGCAGCTCCTATATCAAGTCCTCTGACTGGATAAGACGTAACAAGTACATCAGGACTTAGAGCCAATTCCCGTCCGATGAGCACCTTTTGAATATTACCTCCTGAAAGCTGTTTAACAGGATGATCAATACCTGGTGTCTTTACTTCTAATGTATGAATGAGGTTATTCGCTTTATCTTTAAGACCTTTTCTATTAACTAACAAACCTTGTTGTATATAATATTCCTTTAAAAGCAGATTATCTACGATACCCATATTGCCAACAAGCCCCATTCCTAACCGATCTTCTGGTACAAAACCGATATGAATACCCCTGTTATAGATTTCTCTTGGGCTTTTGCCTTCTAAATGCTGCTCTTTAAAAATCAGCTCACCGCTGCTTATTTTACTGGTACCGCATAGGGCTTCACACAGCTCTTTTTGTCCACTGCCAGCTACCCCTGCTACACCTAGGATTTCTCCTGTATTCATTACAAAACTCACCTGATCTAATACACTTACATTTTCTTTGTCTTTAACTGTTAGGTTATTAACTTTATAAATGGGTTCTCCAAAAGCTACTTTATAATTTTGTATGGCTAAATCAGTAGGTCTGCCCACCATCAGCTCAACCAGTTGTGTGGGAGTTGTCTCGGCTATTTTAACAGTTGCAACGTTTTCGCCTCTTCTAAGTACACTTACCTTGTCACATATAGCCATCACTTCATGAAGCTTGTGGGTAATCAAGATAACCGCACAGTCTTGCTCCTTCATCTTGCGTATAATATTAAATAACCGTTCTACCTCTTGAG
Source organism: Clostridia bacterium (assembly GCA_029256345.1). Taxonomy (GTDB): domain Bacteria; phylum Bacillota; class Clostridia; order Lachnospirales; family Cellulosilyticaceae; genus FMMP01. The sequence continues at coordinate 11,669 of JAQSYC010000026.1, forward strand.
GAGTAAGTACTGCTGTAGGTTCATCCAAAATAAGAATATCTGCCCCTTGATAAAGCACTTTGATAATCTCCAACATTTGTTTTTCTCCTACTGACATGTCTTCTACTCTTTTTGACAGCTCTACCTTTAAATCATATTTCTCACATAAACTTAGGATTTTATCTTCAATATGTTTATGAGTGGTAAACCATGTATCTCTTTTACCTGCTATTATATTTTCTTTGGCGGTAAAGCTTTCTACCAATTTAAAATGCTGATGTACCATGCCTATGCCATATTCTATGGCCTGCTTTGGCGAAGTAAGCTGCACTCTTTTTCCTCTTATATAAATATAACCGCCATCAGGACTATAAAGTCCTGACAGCATGTTAACAAGGGTGCTTTTACCCGCGCCATTCTCTCCCAGCAGTGCATGAATCTCTCCTTTTTGAACAGTTAGATTGACCTTTTCATTGGCCACCACTGTTCCAAAAGTCTTTGTAATACCTTTTAATTCAACCGCAACTGTTTGATTCATAGCGTCCCTCTTTTATTAGTTTTGAATTTGTCCTTCTACGCCTTCAACAAACCACATGAGTGATAATTGGTCTTCATCTGACATCACGCTGCCTTCTTGTACCATCACTTCACCTGCTTGATTTTTGATTGGTCCTTGCATAGGATCTAATGTACCGTCTAACATCGCTTTTTTAGCTTCTTCTACTTTTGCAGCTGCGCCTTCTGGAGCATTTGCAGTAAGTGGTGCGATATCTACAATGCCTTCATTAAACCCTTCCCAATAAGACTCTGACGCATAAGTGCCATCGATTACTGACTGAACAGCTTGAACATAATAAGGACCCCAGTTCCAAACAGCACTTGTTAAGTTAGCTTTTGGTGCATAAGCTGACATATCTGAGTTGTACCCTACTGCCCATACGCCTCTTTCTTCAGCAGCTTGTTGTGGTCCTGCTGTATCCTGATGTTGTGCAATAATATCTACGCCTTGATCTAATAATGCCATAGCTGCATCTTTTTCTTTTGCTGGATCATACCAAGTATTTGTCCATGTGACCTGAACAACAACATCTGGATTAACAGATTGTGCCCCAAGTGTAAATGCATTGATACCTCTTATAACCTCTGGAATAGGGAAAGCTGCTACATAACCAATTTTGTTGGTTTCAGTCTTCATACCGGCTACGATACCTGTTAAATAACGAGGTTGTTCAATTCTACCAAAGTATGCTGTCATATTTTCAGTTGTTTTATATCCTGAACAGTGGAAGAATTTAACATCTGGGAAGTCTTTTGAAACTTTTTCAATATAATCCATGTAACCAAATGAGGTTGCAAAGATAACATTAGCCCCTTGATCGATCATATCTCTGGCTACTTTTTCAACTTCTGGGCTTTCTGGTACAGATTCTTTTACAAGTACTTCAACATCTGGAAGTTGTTCTTCGAGGTATTTACGACCTTGATCATGAGCATAAGTATAACCGCCGTCTCCTGGTGGTCCAATGTAGATAAACCCAACTTTAACTGGGGTAGCTGCAGCTTCTGGGGCTGCTG
>JAQSYC010000027.1 GCA_029256345.1 Clostridia bacterium
ATCCTCATAAGCCATAATCATTTTACTGTATTTGTCTGCATCTGCCCGTAGGATGTACTCTGATATTTTACTTTTGATGAACTCATTTTTCTTTTTGTCCTTAGAGATAAAGGCCGATCTGGCTTCCTGCATTTTTTCTATACCATTATCTATCTGATACTGAATTTGATTGGGCAGTTGGTTCATCTGCTCCTTCAAAGAAGCAATATAAGCATCTATGGTTTTGATCAGGCAGTAACCGCCATTGTTATATAACATCCCCGAGGCATAGATAGGCCCATGATTCGGATTGATAAATAACCTTTTAACTTCTTCCCCTACCCGTTCTTTTAATTCATTTGGCAGCTGATTCATTGCTTTGTTGTATTCTTCTCTGGCTCTTAGCAAATAGTTTTTCTCAAGCTCTGCATCCATATTAATGGCTTGGGTTTTGACTACATTGTTATAGCTATAAACTTCTCTGGTTTCAAACCCCGGAATAGGCTCTGGCACATGGTCTTCAAAGCGCCTGCTCATGCTGTCTATATCAAGACCTGTACGCCTCGCAAGCTCTGTCACCTCTTCTTCACTTGGAATCACCTTGAACATCGTATCAATCTTGTAAAATAACCTGTAGGCCATATAGGTGGTCATTTCCTCTATAGGCAGTATAGACGCTGAAGCCCCTATAATATTGTACTTATAGTTGGCCGGCAGAACAGCTTCCTTCATTTGTTTAATATTGGTTTCAATGTTGCTGATATAGTCATGGATGGCAAACTCTTCTCCTGACTCTTTATCTTCACTGGCCATAAAGTTAGTGATGTTTTCTGCTGTCACATTCATACAATAATCATAGGCCTCTTCGATTACCTTACCTTCTGTATCCTCACCTGAAATCAGATGACAAAGATCAAACGGCGGCATACCTGCATTGACACTGAGTCTGGTTCCGTAATCCTGAATAAATCTTTCTTTTCGATCTTCTATATTCATCCAGTAATCCAGCTCTTTGAGAGCGGCATACCCATTTTTCATGATATATTCTTTAGTATGAATACTTAAGGAAGGGTTGGACAGGTTAACATCTGGTGTAAATAAATACCCCATCAGCTTAGATCTATCAATCCCTTGCCCCCCTGCTTCATGGTCTAAAATCGTTCGAACGATATAGGCAATATCTAAAAAACATCCACTGCCAGTCCCGCCTGAAAGTCCTGTAAGGAGGAACACATACAGCTTTTTATCCGTTCCTTTTTTTAGTTCACTAACCTTCTTTTGAATGGCATCTACCACTTGGTTAATCTTAGTAAACAGCAAAAGTCTGCCGCCTTGTCTCACTCCAGAAGCACCATTCATACCATCTGCTATATGCAGCTCCGGTGAAAGCCATGAAGCAACACTTGGATGGAGCCTGCTCCTATTCTGAAGCATTGAACCAATCCCAGCTTCTGAGAGCAGTACCAGCTCATTCAGTGGATCTAATCCAATACCTTTGTATTTCTTATTTTTGTCTTGTTCATTGGTCTCAAAAGCCAAAAACTCAATGTTATCTGGCTTATCTTTTCTTCGTTTCGTCAAAGCATCTGTCGGTAGGTTAAACCGTCTGTTGATTTGATATTTGAGCCTCAGCAGAGAATCTATCCCCGTTCCTCCAAGGCCAATAACCAACATAGGATTGTCAATCGTATCTACTCGTATGCGCTTGCTGACTATGCCGCCGCCTTTTTGGATATCTAACTGCTCAATGTGATCTCTTATAATGGGTTTCATGTCTTTCACCTCTTATTCCTATTTTATAATAAATATTCTATTTGTACGGTCTGTCCGCTGTCTGCTATATTGACAGTCAGCCTGTCGTTTTTCCTGAGTTCCAGTCCATCTCCTGCCGACACAGCTCTTCCTGCTTTTTCAATGGCATATTGGGACTGATTATAAAGATATACCTTGTCTCCCGGTGCACTCTTTAATAAGATTTGTTCTGTTTCTTTAAACTCTGGGGCATATTGAAGCAATGCATAAAGACTTACCTTACCTTTAAACACATGCAGTTTTTTGTACTGCGGTGGCTGCAATTTGCCCGTCGTGTTCTCTCTAATCTCTATGACAAGCTGCCCAACCAGAGGAATCTGTGTTCTTTTGAAAACTTTGGCGCCTATCAAAGACGCTATTAAAATAACGGCTGCCAGAAGACCTCCTAAAATATAGGCTAACTTTGGGTTATCTTCTTCCTGTTCTTTTTGCACCTCTGGCTGCATAGGAGCAGGGCTGGGTTTTGTCGCTTGGGTAACCACTTTTAAATTTATGGGATCACTTTCCCTATTGAAGCTTGCCGCCTCTATGGCTACCTTTGCTTCGTATTCTGCTGTTTGTTGAAATAGATAGTCTATCTTAAAGTTTTCACCTGTATTGACCATATCAAGCTTTATTTCACTATTGGTATTTTTATCTTTTAAAATGAGTGTTGCGTTGACATCACTGTAAAGCGGTTTATCATCTATCGGTTTGCCGTCCAAGGATAAAAAGGCTTCTAGCTGCAGTGTTTCTCCCTCTCTGTACTCTGTGTTACTCAGTGGACTTATACTGACACCCACCTCATAATTATAGACAAGGTCAATCCCTATCGCATCACCTTTAACACCTTTTACATAAAGCACCCAGTCTCCCTCTTCTGGCTTTTTAAGTTTTAGGAGTTGGTACGTTTTAGACTGATGCATTGTAATGTCTGCGGATGGAATAGGCTGTTCTACCCCATCTGGACTCACTAACTTAAGCACTATAGGCTGACTGGCCGTAGCCGATATATTAGCCTCTAATACACTGGCATTAGGAATAGTGAACGGTACTTCCTCAAAATCGCCGGTTCCTATGATATCCTTAAGAGGCATGACTTTGACATCTAATTGATCTGCAAAAATTTGTGTTAAAATATTGGGCAAATCTGCTGGATTATTGGTTGCAAAGGCTTTGCCACTGGTCTTATCCGCAATGTCTTTTAAATAAGCCTCATTGAGTTCTCCTCTGGCATTAAGCCCTACCGTATAAACAGGGTATTGATTGGCCACAGAACCTTCTATTGCTTTATTTAGATCGGATGCAATATCTGCATCTGTTCTGCTATCAAGACCTCTGATATCGTTATTGCCGTCTGTAAAAACTACAATAAGAGGTTTGTTTTCTGAAACCTTTCTGCCATCCAGCATCTTAACAGCTTCTGTAAGCCCTTGGCTGATATCTGTATAATTAAGATTTCTCTCTATCGTATCCACAAACTGCTTTACCGCTTCTTTGTCTGCCTGCACCTGAATCTCCGTCATGGGATAGGTTTTGTCTACGGCTTTAGCATAGGTTATAATGCCCACCTGGTTTTCTGTCTCACCCAACATATCTACAAACATCTTAACGGCTTCAAGCCCTAGCTTTTGGGGATCATTGGTTTTCATAGATAAACTGGCATCTATAACCAGTACTGCATCCATTTTAGCTTCACTGGGACTTGCCATCACTGTTACAGGACCTATGATGTTTAAAATCATCACAAGGACCATCAAAGCTTTGAGTACTTTCTTCATCTCTTTGTCCTCCTGCATATCCTAATTCATGGATAATATTTTAATGCTTGGCCTTACTAAATCCATAGCAAGCTCTTCTTGATGATACATGGTGTTATCCAAATACTCCCCAACAATGGTATAATAGCCAGATGCAATGAATTCACCACTTTCTAAATACAACTCTGCCGCTGTATCAGGATAAAAAACACCCTCCGCATGGTACATGCCTAAGGCTGTATACCCTGCATACTCCTCTGGCACATAACAATCAAACCTTATGACTTTGCCAATATGAGCTGTAAAGTTAAATTCACCCAGACTTACAGGTTGTGCGATAATCCCTTCATCTATATAACCGTTATCTGTCCGCCTATACGCATAATCATACCCTTCATAACCACTCAGTGGACTATTCACCCGAAGCAAGCCGCCATCTTCTGCTACTTCCACATGATTCGCCTCTACCCTTAAAAGCACTGTTAGCTTTTCTTCCAAAAAACCTACTATGTGATACGTATAAGACCTTGTCTCACTGGGGCTTAATAAGCTTATCAGTTCCCCCTCAAAAAGGATATCTTTAATCTCCATTTCACCTATTACTGTTTCATAAGTACTGGATTGGTATTCATCTCTTGTCCCTTCAATAACAACTAATTCTAAGATCCCTGTCCCTTTTTGAAGACCTATGATATATTTCTCTCCTCCAAATCCCCGGGTTCCTTCTTTAATGAACCCATAGGTCTCTTTGGGCTGCCTCAAAAGCAGCTCTGCATGGTCATATTTTTCCATCTGTGTCACTTGACTGATTTCTGTTGAATAGCTTTTGAAAACACCCATTTCTTGGTATATTTTGATGGCTTCTTCATATTTTTGAGCATCTACCAGATGCTTTGCTGCGTCTTCTTTATCCTGAATAAACTTAGCAATGGTGTCCTCTACCGTCTGCGATTTATAATAAGACCTAACCTTCGCCTGATACACCTTCGCATAATTGGCGAACTCTCTAATCTGATCTGTCTTACTTTTTTCTATGATAAGCTTTTCAATAAAAGGCTTCAGCCGGGCTGTCAGCCACTTACTGCTGTACCCATACTTTTTGTTGGTTTCATAAATAGCATTCATATCGCTTAGAAGCTTTTGGAAGAGGAGATACTCCTCTTTAATTGCCATAGCCGATGTAAAAAGTGTGATATCACAGGTTACGAACAGTGTTTTAATCTCATCTTCCTTATTCCCATCAAAATACTCATCCGGCACATCCCTAAGAGCCCCTTTAGCCCATTGATACTGCACGGGGTCAACAGGTTTATTTAAAGCCTTCTGCATTAAATCTTTAAAGGTTTTCCAGCCTTGCTCAAATTCAGTTTCTGCCGGATAGTGCTTAAGCAAATACTGTCTTTTATCCTGCTCCAATTGGTTAAAGCCTGTGTGCTGATACTCTTTATATACTGTTAGGAAGTCCTCATACAGTCCTTGGGAATAACTTGCTGAGGCCTCTTGAGTTATCCTGTTTATCAAAGGATCAAATTCTGTAATCCACTGCAGCTCCTTTAAATAACTTTCCAAAATGTCTTCTTTATAGTTAAACCACTTATATTTTTCAGCTTTTTGTAGCATTGCTTCTGTCTCAATCCATTTTTCATTGCCATATAAAAAAGCTGCCTCGTTGACCAAGGATACCTTTTTCACAATATGATTGATTTTGTTATAAACTAAAATAACCAAAAGGCCAAGCATAACTAAAGAAATCCTATAAATGATCTTGCCTCTTATATATTTATTTATCTTGTACATCTATAGTTCTCTCCTAAAAAGCCTTTTTATAGACTAGTTGAAATATCTTCATCTTTTCCATATTTCAGCTTAATTTTATCTGTTATTTGCTGCACCAACATACGGTCAGTGATACACTCTTTTATTTTCCAGAGTCTTATTAACCGCTCTTTAGAGAAGTAATCGAGATAATCATAAATCACATGGGCATACCTTCGAGTCAAATACTTGGACTTTAGGGCTGCTTCCACTACCTTGGCTATTATTTTTTCTCCTTCTGGTAAACCTAATATTTGTTCTTTGTAGCCTAAGATATACTGAATCGCGTCTTCATCTATAAGCTCCTTTTTAATCTTAGATACCTCGTAAATATATTCGATTAAATATTTATTGCCTCTAACCAGCAGAAGCTCTTTGAGTTCTAAAGGAAGATCTGCTCTCAGCCTAAAATGCCTTAGGCAATTTATCTTTTTAAATCTTATCTCTTCTGTATCTATCAGCATCCCTAAATATCTTAAGTCTTCATAGGCTTCCAGATACTTTTTCTCTTCTGTTTTTTCTTGAATTTTATTTAATAGTTCTGTTAAGTCCTGTTTGATTTTTTTGTGATTTAAGTGGATATATTTATCGAGTTCGGATAGGCATAAGGCATGTTTGAAAGTGATATAAAAGAGCAAGTTAAGCAAAAGGCATAGGAGCGTATAGACGGTGACAGTGACAAGCTGAGTAAAATTCATACTAAGTAAAAAAAGCAGTGTGTAGACCATTAAAATGAAACAGTTTCTAATATAAAAATCGCACTTCACTATTTTTTGTGTGACTGTATCAAGGGTTATCAATTGATCTGAAGCCCTGCACTTATAACAAGGTGCCTGATTGTTAATTGTATAACTATTACAGTGCTTACAGTAGACTATGTAATCTGTCTTATGATAATAAACCGGCAGATGTTTAAACTGAACAACTAATTTATCCTGCATGACGCCTTTACTCCTTTAATAGTTCTATAAATCTTTCGCTTATGTCTTGTTTATCTCTTTTTTTATATTTAGCCTGAATCCCGCGGATTAAATACATGAATAATAAAACGATGTTAATACTCCCAATACTATAAATCAGGTAAATAGACATATTTCACCCCTTATAAAAATACATACTTTTTTCCATTATACTCTTTACTCTACTATTTAACAACGAAATATTCCTTACAAACAAGTGTCATTTTTCGAACATTTTGTTAACATTTTGTTTCTCTAGAGCAATAAACTTTTATTTTGACAAAAAACACCACCCCTGTCAGATAATCTATTTTCTGCCAAGGGTGATGTTTTAATAATCAGAATGATAAAATAACCTCAATGTTGTAATAATAGAAACGGACTACTCATATTTTAATGTTTCTTCATATTTATTAACTAGGTCACTGTCTACTTGTTCGTTAATTGGTTGATTTTTGCTTTTCCTAAACACAAGTTTTAAAAGAATAGGTGTAATAATCGTTGTAACAACAACCATAACGACTACTGGTCCAAAAAATGCTGCACTCATAAGACCAACAGCAGCTCCTTTACTGGCTACAATGAGGGCCACTTCCCCCCTCGATACCATTCCTACTCCTATTCTCAAAGCTTCCTTGTTAGAGAATTTACAAATTTTCGCTCCAAGTGCACACCCTAACACCTTACTTAAAACCGCCACTACCAGAAGCAACACCGTAAACCAGATAATACTGCCTGACATTTTAGGCATTTCAATCATAATCCCTATACTTGCAAAAAAGATAGGTGACAATAATATGTAGGACATCGTATCAAATCTAGCTGCAATATATTTTGTTTTTTGAGTATTAGAAATAATAAGACCTGCGATAAAAGCGCCGGTTATATCTGCCACTCCAAAAAATTCTTCTGCAACAAAAGCTAAAAGCAAACAGAAAACAAAAGCCACAATAACAAAACGTCTCAGCCCTTTGTCATACCTTTCCACCCATTTGCCAAATAAGACATAAAATATAAAACCAGTGGCGATGGAGCAGACAAAAAATAAAACTATTTTTATAAGTACCCACAGGATGCTGACTGTCGGATCTGCAAGGCTTATAATAACCGTTAGACCAATAATCCCCAAAATATCATCTATCAATGCCGCCCCTAAAATCGCATTTCCTACTTTTGTGTTTAGTTTGCCAAGTTCTTTTAAGGTTTCTACTGTGATACTTACAGACGTTGCTGTAAGTATAATGCCTATGAATATATTCTGCATCACAATATGTGCATCTGCTCCAGAACCTTTATTAAATAAACTTGCAATGATAAATCCTCCTGCTAAAGGCAATAACACCCCTAGTAGTGCAATGACCATCGATGCTTTGCCTGTCTTTTCAAGCTCCTTCATATCTGTTTCAAGCCCTGCCGTAAACATAAGTACAATAACACCCAGTTCTGCCATTTGCTGTATAAAATTCGTTTCATGTAGAATATTTAGCATAGCTGGCCCCATAATAAGTCCCGCTAACAGTGCGCCTACCACTTGTGGCATTTGAATCCTTCTAGTCAGTAACCCCAGTAACTTAGTGCTTATTAAAATAAGCGCAAGATCAAATAAATATTTGTACGATAACATAAAATCTCATCTCCATTTTATAACTTATTTAAACCGCTCTATTCCCCATTCACTTAAATATGATTCCAATGTCATATGTTTTTTATATTATATTGTTCTTACTTTACACCTCCTGAATTATCAGAAATAAAAAAGGACACAATTCGACATTATGTATTTGCGCCCTTGCAAAATATTATTTTTATTATCACTATTTCTTTTTCCATCGCTATCATAACACTTTTTGTTGTCATATTCAATAAACATCTATTTTATTTACTTAATCTTTTTATACAAAACTTTGTTGTTCTAATAGCAAATGATACAGAAATAGGCACTACTAAGCTATCCAAATAACTCAGTAGTGCCTATTTATAAAAATTATCTTTATACTTTTTTATTCTCATCTACATTAGATGCAATTTTATCTTCCAGTTCTGTAACCATCTTTGACAAATCATTAAATACCTTTTCATCAACAATATAATACAGAAAAAGATCTTCTAAATTTTTGGCCGCCTCCAAAAGCTTAGTATTCACCTCAAGAAATTTATCAAATTTCCCACTCTGCAAAGCATTTCTAAATTTATCTATATCCGCCTTGATTGTCTCAACAATATCATTAATTTCTTTATAAACACCAATATTAATTGGATAGGGTTTTATCCGTTGTAAATAAAACTGATTTTTAGAATTAATGTTATATGAATAAGTGATTTCAAACTCATTAATATTAAATTTAACAAAACAATGTAGTCCATGATAACTTATGATTTTTGCTCCCATCTGCTTAAGCTGCATCTCATACATTGTTTGTTTCACCATTACTTCCTTCATGCCTACCACCCCTTTTTCTTCATTATACTCCTACCTTAAGTAAAATAGCCATAGATATACTGTTGAAATGGCAATAGAAATTAACATCATCGGAAATCCTATTTTCATGAAGCTTTTGAATGTAATTTTATAGCCTTCTTTTTCAAGTATGCCCACTGTAACAACATTCGCTGAAGCACCTATCAACGTTCCATTTCCTCCCAAACACGCTCCTAACGAAAGCGCCCACCAAAGAGGTGCTATGTCCATTCCTGACAATACACTAAGACTTTGGATAAGAGGAATCATAGTTGCTACAAAAGGTATATTATCTAAAAAGGCTGATAATATGGCTGACGACCATAAAATAACTAAGCCCGTTAAAAGAAGATGTCCTTGGGTGTATTTAACAATAAACTGAGCAACATAATCAATCACACCCACATGAACAAGGGTACCCACTATGATGAACAAACTTACAAAGAAAAATATTGTAGGCCATTCTATTTCTACCAGTATATCCTCAATATCTACACCGCTTATGAGTAGCAAAATAGCTGCTCCTGATAAAGCAACTACAGAAGACTCATAACCTATTTTATCATGCAAGAAAAAACCAATCATAATAAAGACCAATACAATCAAGCTCTTAACAAGTAGTTTTCTATCTGTTATTTCATTTCTTTCATCTAATTTCATAATTTTTACTTTTAATTCTTCTTTAACTGATAAACTGTTTTTATAATAAGCTTTAAGTATAAAAACTGTTACTATTACTATGATAACTACTACAGGTCCCAAATTAAACAGGAAATCTGTAAATCCCAATCCCGTTGCACTACCAATCATGATATTCGGTGGATCACCGATTAACGTAGAGGTCCCCCCTATATTTGAACAAAGCACTTCTGACATCATAAAAGGAATAGGATTTAATTGGAGCATTTTAGCAATAACAATGGTAACTGGTGCCATAAGCAACATCGTCGTCACATTGTCCAAACACGCCGATAACATAGCTGTTACTATCCCAAAAACAATAATCAGTATCTTTGGATCTCCCTTTGCAAATTTAGCTGATTTAATTGCTAAATATTCAAAAAGGCCCGTTCTCTTAATAATAGATACAACAATCATCATACCTATAAGCACTCCTATTGTAGAATAATCAATAAATTCAACCGCATTTTCCTGGTTGATGATACCTAACAACAGCAATACGATTGTTCCTAAAAGTGCTGCAACCGTTCTATGTATTTTTTCACTAACAATCAATGCAAAAGTTATAACAAATACTAAAATCGCTATTATTGCATGAACATGTTCCATTTTAGTCTCCCCTTTAATTGTTATCTTTATATCAATATACATTCTTAAATGTATAATAGAAGCCGAATCTTCACCTTTCGACAATTAATTCTATGAACAGAATGTATTATACTCCTATAAAAAATATATTGCAATAATATAAAAACCTATCTATAGTTTGATAATACACTAAAGCTTTAATACCTAGTAAATTCAAGTAAAACTCATTTTACTCCTACTATCTTTCTATTAAATACAATGTTTAACAGAAGACTTTATCATGTGTATTAAACTTTAAATAAGGGGCTGTCGCATTAGCTGATTAAAATCAGCTAAGCACAGCTCTTTTTGTCTGTCTTTTAAGGATAAGATATGATTTATATTTCAATCTCAAAAAAATGCAGACCACAATTAAGCCACAGATTTTCTGTAGTTTTTTATGTCTGCATTTGTACTAATACAAAACTTATGCTATTTTTTTCAGTTCAAAAAGATGTATTCCAGTACATCCCTTTTGAATCTTGTGATGTAGTTTGTTGATGTTATGAGCCATTGCAAGAAGAATACTTTCAGCAAGTACATTTTTCTTACCTCTACATAGATAGCGATGAAAAGACATATCTGCTTTTATAACTGCAAATGAACCTTCAGCCTGAATACTTCGATTCATTCTAAGCTGACATCCTTCATCTGTAAGAATACGTGCTAAATCCTCGCTTCGTTTTTGCTGAAAAAGCTTTGAAACTTCTAGTCTCTTGGTTCGTTCTTCAAGAGGAATTTTGCTATTATTTCCCTTGATACATTGTTGCCTAAACTCGCAGTTACTGCAATCTTCACACGTGTATTGTGTTTTTTCTGAGATATAGCCTGTTTTACTTTTGCTCCTTCTTAGGCCTGTTACGGTGAGCTTTTTTCCTGCTTTACAAATATAAATATCCTCTTGGGCATTGTAGATCATGTTTTCACGACGACTGATATCCGTTTTATAGTTCCTAGTTTTAGAAATCTCATAATTAGCAGGCTTTATAAATGCCTTCTGCTCATTCTCTTCAATAAAAAGATAGTTTTCCTCGCTCTCATATCCTGAATCAGCAGTAATGTTTTGATACTTAAAACTCAGATGTTCTTCCATGTCTTTTAGTAGTGGAATCAGTGTCGTTGTATCAGTTGGTTCAGGTCCAACAGTTACCCATGTTATGTACTGGGCATCTACACCATGCTGTAAGTTATATGCCGGTTTTAACTGTCCATTACGCATTGCATCTTCTTTCATCCGCATAAAAGTAGCATCAAGATCTGTTTTAGAATAGCTGTTACGTTCTCCGCATTTATAAATCTTTTGAGTATATTCCTTGAGTTTGTGGAGGTGGCTTTCTAGTCCCTCGATTGTCCTTTGAAGTGGTGATTTTCGTTTACCAATCCCATGAACAAACGTGACATTTTCTTCTTTTTTAATCTTATAGAGTTTTTTGCGGAGCTTCTTTAAATGGTGTAATGCTACTTTATTGTTATAGACTACTTTAATGCCATACTGTTTCTCACAATCAGCAACAAAGTCAATGAGTTTATCTAGTAGTCTAGCCTGATGTTTACTAACTGCTTTTTTCCAGACAAAGGTATATTTGTTAGCGCATGATTCAATTTTTGTTCCATCAATAAAAATATTCCTTCCAGAAACCTCGCCCATTTTATACAGTATATCTGACATTCCCCCCAATATATCCTTTGAAAAAGGTGCAAAATGCATGGTACGAAAACGGGCAATTGTAGCATGATCTGGTGCTGGGGCTCCCTCTAAAAGAAACATAAAATTAATATCACGTTTACATGCAGCTTCTATGTCTCGAGCAGAATATTTTCGATTCATGTAAGCATAAAGCATAATCTTCAGCATCTGTCGTGGCGTTGCAGAATTTTTCCTGATTCGGAAATAAGTCGTATACAACTTTGAAATATCCATCTCCTCAATGAACTGACTTAGCAAACGCACTGGATCATTATCTGGGATCATGTAATCAATATTTAAAGGTAATTTTAATTGATAAAATTCCTGGGTAAGTGTATAATTCTTGTGTAAGATATTGTTTATTAGCATAAATATATTTTACATCAAAAACAGGCTTTTCGGAGCCTGTTTTTTTATTTTACGTATAAAAAGGGGCTGAGCACTAATTATTTAGTGCGACAGCCCCTTATTTGGATAATTAGATTTTTACCTTTAAAAGTAGTTTTCTCACAGATTTAATTTCATCTATTTTACAGCATGCTTTATGAGCATCATTGGGATAGAAAATGGCTATCATCCCGGGGGTTAGATGAATTTCGACCCTATCCTGACTGCTCGATAAGTTTTATATTTTTTCATTAATTTATCAAACTAGTACTACAAACACTTACCAAAGAGTTGAATAACGGTATAATCTATCCTAATATGGATCTACTTGTTTGATATAGTTATAATTGATAAGGAGATGAAAAATAGGCACAGATGCAAGCAATAGCATAGGTTGATGGAAATTTTATCTATAAACTAAACACTAATGATGAAAGTTACTTTTGATTCTATCGTATAAGCATGCCAGCTTTTACCATACGCATCATACGCTCTGTAGCATTTTCTGCTAATAATTTGCCATGATCAATGGCTTTTTGCAGAGGCATGGGGCCATCTGTCAATGTCATGATGGAACTGATGCCATACCCATATACTTTTTCTGCTTCTTCCCCTATACCTCCTACCAGTGCTATAACAGGTATCTTATAAGGCTTTGCCACTTCTGCGATACCCACAGGCACTTTGCCATAGACAGACTGCCCATCTATCTTGCCCTCTCCCGTAATGATAAGCTGGGTATCCTTAAGAAGTCCTCCCGCTGCTCCCGTTCCTGGAACTTCTAGAATATCTTTTCCTAAATCCTTTTTTATGATTTCTGCAAAATGCATAAGTGCCTCATCTAACTCCTTGACCAACTCAGGGGTTACTCCTTTTTGCGGTCCATATACTGCAGTCGCGCCGCTTTCACCACATAATGTATTCGTTACATCGCAAGCCGCAATAATCTCAGTATGCTCTAATCTTTCATCAAGACCACTGATATCAATGGTTGCAATTTTTTTAAGATATTTAGCACCCACTCCTAATACATGCCCCACTTTATCTCTAAACACCACACCTAACGCTTGGGCAAATCCCATACCACCGTCATTGGTTGCACTGCCACCTATACCCATAACAATTTTTTTTACTCCTTCATCCAATGCAGCCTTAACCATTTCTCCAGTTCCATAAGTTGTAGCCTCCAACGGATTAAGTTCTTCCCGTGGTACTAAAGTAATCCCTGATGCTGCCGCCATTTCTATCACAGCACTGCCATCCGGCAAAATACCAAATTGTGCTTTGAGCTTGCCACCAAGGGGTCCTGTTACTACCGCTTCTCTATAGCTGCCTCCAGAACCCATAACAATAGCTTCCACTGTCCCTTCTCCTCCGTCAGCTATGGGAATCTTAATGATTTTAGCCTCTGGAAATACCTTTTTGATGCCCTTTTCTATACTATTTGCTGCTTCTACAGCACTCATACTTCCTTTAAAAGAATCTGGTGCAACAATAATCTGCATAACTTCACCCCTAATAAAAATACTTTTAGTATCTCTATTATAATTTTCGTGCTGTGCTTTTACAATGTTCCCCCATAACAATATTATTGCCCTAAAAATCCTCTTTTTTATACTCTCATACCAAATAGGCAAAAATGCTATCCCATATACAGTTTAATAGCTATATAAAGTTTCATACACTCATAGGGTTTGCTGACATCTATGTCATAAACTTCCTTAAATTTGTTGAGTCTATACCTTATGGTATTACGATGCAGCGTCATCCGCTCAGCTGTCTCTATAATGTCCATATCCTTTTCAAAATACACTCTCACCGTCTTGAGTAGATCATAATAGTTTTTATCTTTAGGCACTGCTTCAAATATTTTTTTATAAGAAGCCAGATAATACGCCTTTTCCTCCTGAGCCAGCGTATCTACTTTAAAAGCCGCTTAGTATTTTTATACTCTAACCCATACATTTTGAGTTCCCGGCATATATCACTGCTGTACATCCTTACCTTAATCCCATAATGACCTTCTATATCTGTTATAAGCCGCTCCATCCTCGCAGTACTGTCTAAATTTGCTTCTACAATTAGAATGATTTCATCTTCATATAAATCGATAACATGCTCACCTATTTGCAGCTTTGCCCTCATGTAACCCATAAGCTTATTTTTTTGCTTTTGTTTCTCAAAAGACCCTGTCGTCTCTGACAATTGCTTACCTTGTGAATCAAAGTCCACAACCAAGATTTTCTTATCCTTCTCATACTCAAAACGAGCCATATGGGCTCTTGTCTGTAGAACCTCTTCCTGCATCATATGACTTTCATTAAAAAGCTGATAAAAAAATGACCTTGCAATATCTTCCTTAAGCTCTGCATGTCTTCTTTTTTCATCCTCCGCCACAATCAGTTCAACCAGCTCCTTAACCAGTAGAGCATACCCCTTGAGTTCTTCTGGTTCTCCCGTTATGCCCACCACCCCTATGACTTCACCCTCATCATAAATCGGCAGATTTATTCCCGGCCTGCAGCCTTTATACAGCATTTGATTGGTCTGAGTGATAATAAGCTCCTCTCCACTCCTCGCACAAAGCTGAGCCCCTCTGTGGAAAGTGCCTATTCTATCTTGATTGGTGGAGGCAATGATTTCCCCTTCTAAATCCATGACATTAATGGATTTATCTAAAATATTTTTAAATCTATCCACAATC
>JAQSYC010000302.1 GCA_029256345.1 Clostridia bacterium
GGATCTTGAGAAAGAAAACCGTTTATCGGAATGTATCTCTGGCAAGTGTACCTATGAAGGCGGGTATTTTGATATTAAATACTGTACTAAGGATTACTTAAAAGCTGTTGCCCAAGGGGGATCGGAGCCTTCACGAAATGCTTATCTAGGAGCAAAATGTCTATATACTAAAGATGAGAGCCTGTTAACACTTTTAGAAAGCATTCCTGTTTATCAAAAAAGCGAAAAATTAGAAAAGCAACTATCATTTTATAGTACGGTTATGCTAAATGACCACTATTTTTGGGGAGCAGCAAAAGAGGATGTTTATCTAAAAACCCGTACAGCATCAGATATTGTATTATTTGGGCTAAGGCTCATCTTAGCAGAAAATGAGGTGCTTTTCCCGTGCCAAAAAAGTTTGCTAAAAACTGTAGAGGCACTGGAGAAAAAGCCAGAGCAGATTGTTAAAAAAGCAGAAATATTTCTGAAGACCCTAGAGGATGAGAAAAAGGATGATTTCATTCAGTCTGTATTAAACTTTTGTACATTTGAGCGCCCCAAAGATTATACAACCGTACTATCAACCTACGTTAATGACAATGAGTTATGGTGGTACAAAGATAGACCGGTTTTAGCGGAATGGTAAGTAGATAGTTTATCTGTATAGTGAATCTAAGAAAACTTCTTCATGAGTAGACGAATCACATAGTTATCTAATCTTGCTAATTTAATCGTTCTAAAGGAAATGTAACTTTCCAGTTCCCTTTAGTTAGCATTCCAGAAGCTACAAAATATCCGTACAAAGTATAATTTGAAATTTCACTTTGCGGAATATCAAATACATAGTTGCTGTAGTCAATTCGGCCTGCTTGTTCGTATTGATTTACAAAGCTAAAAGTATAACTACAATCTATTTTATTGCCATTACTGTCTTTTAAATAAAAGTATCCATGATTATCTTTATCTAAATTATCTTTAACTGCAGTCTGAATATGAAGATTGCCATCAATGTAACCTATCCCCGTCAAATCAATCCCATCTATGGTAAATTCACTCATAGGTGACGCTGGAACTAAGGCAATTACATTATCGCCTGAATCAATATACTCGTTATATTTGATTCCACCACCGCCAGTAATATTAGAAGCCTTTTGTGTTTTTTGTTCAACATCAACTGATGAAAGAGATATTGGGATTTCTATATCCTCATATGTTTTTTTATGACTTAGAAATTGACGGACAGTAAATGTTATTTTATCTCCCAAAATATCTTTGTTGCCCGATTCTTCAATGGTAATTAAAAATGTGGCTATCTTTGTGTTTTCGTCATATCCAACACGTTCGCAGCGAGCTGAACTGTCAAACGGACGATTAATAGAATAGCTGTCAAAAAGATCTGTGGTTTCATCAATGCGTTGCTTGGTTAGATCTTGCATTGTTATATAAATTTCTGCCACATTATCATGAATATAGGCTGATACAACCTCCATTTTTATACCGTTATTCTCATCAGATTTTTGGACAGGCATAAAAAACTGTGCAATAGGTGGAGAAACCCTATACATAAGTTGATATATCGGTTCTGATGCAGCCGCTAAAGATGGCATTGCAAGAGATAAACAAATACAAATGGACACTAACGCTATGGCAGGCTTATGGAATAAATAGACTTTATTATCACATTTTCTTTCAAATTTTGTAGCCTCACTAATGGTATCTCGCAGTAAATTTTCATTAGGGATGATTTGTTTATTGAGGTCACCATACTGTTTTCTAAACATAATCTTCCTCCTTCATAAATTTCCTTAGAATGATTCGTGCGCGTGTGAGTTGAGTTCTAATTGTTGAATTCTTTCTATTGAGGGTGCGGCTTATTTCTTCAAGTGACATGTTTTCGTAATAGAACAAATGAATGACTTCACGATATCTTAATGGTAATTGTTGCAATTCAGCATATAGAGTTACAGTTTCTTCTGTTTCAAACAATATCTCATCTGTAAGTTTCTGTGTCTTTTTCTTCCACGAAGAATTTCAGAAATTATTTGAACAATTAATTGTAACTCGAATTAGCCAAGCCTTTCGATGTTCCTCATCTTGGAATACAGGTTTCTTTTTCACATAGCGAAAAAAAACCTCTTGAAAAACATCATCAGCATCATGTTTTGTTCCTGTGCGAGCAAAGGCAAGGCGGTATACCATAGCTGAATAATATCGAATCACTTTTTCTGTGCAATCATTCATACACAATGGCTGTTGATTCATGTGTTTAATCCTCCTTTTACTCTTAACACCTGTATAACGTGGAAAATGCTACACAAAAAACATGAAATTTTCATCTTAAATATATTCTGATTATATCATGTTATTCAAACGATTTTGTACTGGATTTGTGACATATATTCTAGTCTTTTAAATTCAAAAAATTATAATATTACCCTAATTGCAGTTGAGTGTAATGGTGATATTGTTATTTTGAATGGTTTTCAGATAGAAATAGACTTCAAAATATAGAAGTAGCATTAAAGGTTAAAATTCCTAATATACAGTTATCACTACCTTGTTTAAGGACATACAAAAATGAGCTTCATCTGCCCTTAGCTCCACTTGTCTGTAAGAGTTTGGCGCGTTAGATGAAGCTCTCGCACTTAGAGTTTTCTAAAAGACGAGGACTAAAGGAATGTTTAGTTATTCTTAGTCACAATACCGTTATTCTCTAAGTGATGTTTATTATTTTTAGTTTTATCGTGGGTGTTGGATGGATAAATACTAGATTCAGGATTTGCATCTTTTCAGGAGGTGACTTTTCTATACTTTGAATTGTGGGGAAAGCAAGTGGCGAACGGGGCTCCTAGTATAGTTATAAAAATAAGATCAAGCTCACGGCCATCACAACCATACCGGCAATCAAACCGTAAATGGAGAGATGATGTTCTCCGTATTTTTCTGAAGTTGGCAGCAATTCATCGAGAGAGATATAAACCATAATACCTGCTACAACGGCAAAAAGAATACCAAAGGTGGCTTCATTAAAAAATCTTGATAAAAGGAAAAATCCCACGAGAGCACCTACAGGC
>JAQSYC010000303.1 GCA_029256345.1 Clostridia bacterium
GTTAAAAATGTTTTATACTCAATCTCGGTGTTTTTGGAATGCTTGTTCAAATAAATACCGATAACTGCTGCAATGATTACTACCCCGATCAATCCGTATTTTAAATACTTACTTTTTACCGTCTGCATCCTTATCCTCCGATCATGAGATAACTCTCTACGCTTTATAATAGGGGGTATCCCTTAAATGCATTATACTTTACCTTTTCTATAAGTGCATTAGTGAGTATCTGGTAAAAGGGCAAAAAAAAGTGGAGAAAGACGACGGGTCTTTCTCCATGAGAGAAGGTATTTTATTCTAGGGGTAGCAAATAATTTCATATTTGCTGTAACATCTGGGGGAAGTTACAAACATATTATAACAAGGATTTCCGATTAAGTATGCCCTAATTTTTTTCTTTTTAAAACTGTATTTTGTCTAATGTGCTATGGATTCTATTTTGTTTAGTAATAAATAAAACAGAATCCATTTGACACAACTTGTCTTTTGTATATATTGCTTAAACTTCTTTTTGTTTTTAAGCAGACAAAATACCTTTTCTACATTTCATACATTTTGAGCCGCCTAGCATACCTTTTTTTATAAATATTTTGTATGGCCAAAAAACCTTTATTTTTTAATGATATTTTTTGCTCCTGAGTACATCCCCACTGAACTAAGTCCCATATAAATCCCCATTAAAATACCTCGCTTATAGTCCCCTTCTGATAAATAAATCGTTCCAAGCAAAACACCCAAACCTAGCGCAGCTATTGGACAAAACCTCTGAGGCAGTCCAATGTTTTTCAAAACCTCAACTATGCCTAGAATAACAGGTATAAGCATAATACCGTATGATTCAGTTTGCATATTTCTCCCCTCTTTCTTTTCTCTATTCTTTCACTAATACTTATCTAGGGTCTATAAATACGCCCATGCTTATTGCATATATATGACTTATCCTTGGAGTATATTCTTTATTTGCTTCCCCCATGGGACTATGCAGAGGTGTCCTCTCTTTATACTTATGAAGTGCAAGGCAAAAAAGTGTTATAATTCTTAACACATTACAATAAAGAGGATACTCCTAAGCACTATTTGCCTTGAGCATCCTCTTGATTTATACTATTTGCCTACACCTATTTGACTGCATATTCTTTTTGAGACTTATTTCTTAGTACAGGTATTAAAAAGATCAATGTTGTAATCACAGCCAATCCATCAGCTAAAGGTGTTGTAATCCAAGCTCCATTTAATCCAAGTAGCTTAGGTAAGATGAGAACAGCTGGAATCAGATACACAAACTGCCTTGACATTCCTAAAAATATAGCCACTTTAGCATTCGCTACAGATTGAAAATAAGCTGTTCCAAGTATATTGATACTTACAACTGGTAGCAGTGCAATAGTCAGTCTCAACCCATTAATAGCCACAGGCATGGTTGGTGACTGGGCATTAATAAATAGTTGTATAAAGGGAGATGGAAAGAGCTCCAGCAGTACAAAAACAACTACCGAAAACAACGTAGCCACTAAAATTGCCAATCCTATAGCTTTGCGTGTCCTGCCATGTTCTCCTGCTCCATGATTATAGCCTATAATAGGCTGTAAACCCTGCTGCATACCTAATACCGGCATTATAAAAATAGTCGTTAAACTATTGATAGCTCCCATAGCAGTGATTGCTTGATTGCCTCCATATTGCTGAAGGGCTGTATTCAAAAATGCCATAGCAGCACTTGTTCCGAGGGTACCAAAAAAGGTGGATGCACCCACTCCAAAAATAGTTCCAACTACCTTTAAATCAGGCATCAAATCCTTACGATGTACTTTTAACACTGCGTTTCCTCTTAAGTAATAACTTACTAAAATAGCAAATCCCAAAAATTGACCAATAACAGTAGCTGCTGCAGCTCCCTGTACTCCCCAGCCAAATAGACCTATAAAGACATAGTCCAGCACAACATTAGTAAGTGCAGACACAATCATCGCTGTCATAGATAAGTTAGGTCTTCCCTCTGTGCGGACAATATTACTGAGCGCAAAAGCTACAAACTGAAAAATCATACCCACTAAAACAATACGCATATAGCCGGCTGCAAAAGGTAATACCACTTCATCTGCTCCAAAAAGCTTTAGCAGTGTATTGAGATTCAAATTTCCCAAAACAAAAATAATGATTCCCGCCAGCAATGATAACACAAGCACGTTCGTAAAGACATGATCGGCACCTCTTTTATCTTTCTCACCCAACCTGATGGAAATAAGTGCTGAACCTCCGGCTCCTATAAGTCCTGCAAAAGCAAAAATCAGCATCATAAAAGGGAAGGATACCGTAAGTCCTGCCAAGGCATCTTCTCCTGCAAACTGTCCGATAAAAATACGATCTACAATGTTATATATAGCATTAACCAACATGGCTACAACTCCCGGAAGTGAATACTTCAAAAGGAGTTGTGCTATTGGTTTTGTACCTAATTCAATTGTCTTGTCCATAATAACCCCCTGCTAATAGTTTGATTTCTAACTATTAGAGTTTATACTAATTCTACATACTTGTCAAGTTGTTCGATTTCTAACTATTTTACTTTTTAAATACATTCTGCTATACTGAACTTAATCGTATTTCTAGGAGGGGTTTTTATGCAGCAGACAGATCAGGCCATTTGTAATATCTTTAATCTCATGCCAACTTTAGCAGAAATCTTTTTTAAATCATTTGAAAAAAA
>JAQSYC010000304.1 GCA_029256345.1 Clostridia bacterium
GACTGACGAAGGAAGAGAGGTTGGCAGATTTCTTTTGAAAAGACATGAAATCATAGAGACCTTTTTAGAAAAACTTGGTGTACAGGAAACACTGCTCAAGGATACAGAAATGATGGAGCACGACATGAGTCTTAATACCGTAAAAAGTATCCATGCTTTTAATCAATTTGTACAGGACAATCCAGATGTGATGCAGCGGTATGAAATCTTTAAAAATAAATTTTATAAGGATAACAGTTTTGCGTATTAGAAAAAACTGTTATATAATAAAAATAATATTTTGACTATACTTATAGAGTGATGAGATAGAGAGGAGATAAAAACTTGAGAAGAAAAGACAGAGAAATCACAGATCAAACAGAAATAAAAGCTATTATGGAAGAAGCGATGGTTTGTAGGTTAGGATTATGTGATGGAAGTGAACCTTATGTTGTGCCCCTAAGTTTTGGCATAGAGGGAGATACACTTTACGTTCACTCTGCACAAGAAGGGCGAAAGATAGATATAATCAAAAAAAATAATACCGTATGCTTTGAGGCAGAAACCCATACAGAACTGGTAAAAGGAGAAATTCCCTGTAACTGGACAATGAATTACTGCAGTGTAATAGGCAAAGGAAAGGCCTATATTCTCGAAGATCCAGAAGAAAAGAAAAAAGGGCTTGACTGTATTATGAAAAAATACTCTAAAGAGGATAGCTTCGCGTATAGCGACAGTATGCTGAATAGAGTGGCAGTTATAAAAATAAAAATAGAAGAAAGTTCTGGTAAACAACGGCAAAACTAAAGGGTTTTATTAAAAGAGGATAAATGATGGATAAACGAAATGCAGAGCAAATCATTCAAGAGACTGTAGAGCTAAAAAGAGATAGGATTAAGGCAATAGCCCATACTATTTATAAACATCCAGAAACAGGCTTTAAAGAGTTTGAAACAGCAAAACTGGCGGCGAGGCACTTAGGCGAATTGGGTCTTGAAGTAACGTGTTTACCAGATATTCCAGGCGTGGTAGCTGTTTGGGATACAGGAAAAGAAGGGCCTGTCATAGCTATTTTAGGGGAACTGGATGCTGTGATTAATATAAGTCATCCTGACGCTCACCCTGTTACGGGGGCAGTGCATGCCTGTGGACATCATGCTCAGATTGCCGCCATGGTGGGCAGTGCGATGGTCTTATGCCAACCACAAATCAAAGAAATGATTTGTGGAAAGATTATTTTTATAGCTGTTCCGGCCGAGGAATTCATTGAAGTAGACTATAGAAATGAATTAAGGCAAAAAGGGATTATTAAATATTTTGGCGGGAAGGCAGAGTTTTTGCATAGAGGATTGTTAGATGAGGTAGAGCTTTGTATGATGATTCATATATCCCCTCATCATACCCATAAGGTCTATTTTCCCCAAGGAACAAATGGATTTTTGACTAAAAATATAAAATATATAGGAAAGGCTGCTCATGCCGGTGCTTCACCGGAACAGGGTATTAATGCACTTTATGCTGCAAATATTGGACTTATGGCAGCCAATTGCCTAAGAGAGACCTTCGAAGAAAAAGATTGTATCCGTTTTCATCCTATTATTACAAAAGGAGGAGACGTTGTTAATGTTATTCCGCAAGAGGTGCATATTGAAGCGCAGCTTAGAGGCAAAGATATCAAAAAAGTGGTAGAGATTAATAAAAAAATAGACAGGGCCTTTATAGGTGGTGCAATAGCCATGGGTGCAGAGATTGAAATCGAAGACCTTCCGGGATATATGCCTCTTAGACCAGACAAACAGTTCAGCAATGTGTGTAAAAAGGTTCTCAAAGGTCTTATGTCAGAAGAAGAGTATACAGATGAAGCCCATGGCACCTATAGCTTAGATATGGGTGATTTATCAACTTTAATGCCTACCCTTCATCCTTTTGTCCAAGGGGCAGAAGGGGGGATGCATAGCACGGAGTACAAAATTGTCAATGAGGAGAATGCTTATATTTTAAGCACACAAATATTAGCATTTACAGCACTGGAGCTTTTGTGGCAAGATGGCCTGACCGCTAAAAAAGTTATCAGTCACTACAAGCCATTGTTTGGGACTAAACAAGAATATTTTGACTTTGTAGACAAGCTTTTTAGTAAAAAAGTTTTTACTATTCCGGATAGTTTAAAATAGGGTTAATAAAGAATAAGCGAAAAGGTAAATGGAGGGATGAAGATGATAAGAAAAGGGACAGTGGCTGATAGTGAAGGGATTATGGGAATTTTAAAAAGAGCAGTGGAGGATTTGGAGTCTAAAAACATTTGGCAATGGGATGAAATTTATCCTGATAAAAAGATTATAATGGCTGACTTACAAAGTGAAAACCTCTATATCGAAGAAGAGGACGGAAAAATAAAAGGCCTTATTGTTTTAAATGAAGAGCAGGATGAAGAATATAATGAGCTCACTTGGCAATATACACCTGATAAAATTTTGCTTGTGCATAGGGTGTGTGTAGATCCTCTTTTTGGTGGACAGGGGGTTGGCAAAAACCTTATGAAACATGCAGAAGAGTATGCGAGAGACAATGGATATGGTGCTGTGCGACTAGATGCTTTTATACAAAACCCTGTATCCTGTGGGTTATATGAAAAAATCGGTTATCATAAAGTAGGTATTATCAAGCTTAGAAAAGGTGAGTTTTATTGTTTTGAGAAGTCTATAGAATCAATAGAGGCCGGACATGGGTGTACCAGAAGTTAAAATTTTTTTTGAAAAACGTGGCATAGACAACGAGATTATTTTCTTTGATGAAAGCAGTGCGACAGTGGCCTTGGCAGCAAAAGCCCTAGGCACTCATGAGGAGAGAATAGCCAAAACTCTGGCTTTTAATGTAAAAGACAAAAGTATTGTTGTAGTGGCCTGCGGCACAGCAAAAATTGATAATCAGAAGTTTAAGGCAACCTTTAATACAAAAGCCAAAATGATGTCCTATGAGGAGACGCTGGCTAAGACAGGTCATCCTGTAGGCGGCGTATGTCCTTTTGGTCTGCCTGAGGATGTGGAGATCTATATTGATGAAAGTATTAAGTCGTTTGATACCATCTATCCGGCAGCTGGAGGAACGAATACAGCGGTAAAAATGACACCAGAGGAACTTACA
>JAQSYC010000305.1 GCA_029256345.1 Clostridia bacterium
ATATTTCATAGGGTAAATATAAAAAAAAATTATAAAAAAGCTATACATCTAAAAAAAAATAATATATAATGAAGACAATTATAGTGATATGAAAGAGGAGGAAGAAGGATGCAAGATATCTTAAATAAGATTGGATCATTTGGTATTGTTCCTGTTATTAAAATTGATAGGGTAGAAGACGCACTTCCGCTTGCAAAAGCTTTATGTGACGGGGGCCTTCCAGTAGCAGAGGTTACTTTTAGAACAGCCTGTGCTAAAGAAGCGATTAAAATAATTACAACAGAGTTACCTGACATGTTAGTAGGAGCAGGGACAGTGCTTACAACTGCGCAAGTTGATGAAGCAATAGAAGCAGGAGCTACTTTTATAGTAAGTCCTGGTCTTAACCCTAAAATTGTTAAATACTGTGTGGACAAAGGGATACCTATTACACCAGGATGTGCAAATCCATCGGATGTAGAGCAGGCTATTGAGCTAGGACTAGAAGTTGTTAAATTCTTCCCAGCAGAAGCAGCAGGCGGTATCAAAATGATCAAAGCCATGGCAGCTCCTTATACAAAAATGAAATTTATGCCTACAGGCGGAATCAATGCTAAGAACCTCAATGATTATTTATCTTTCAATAAAATCATTGCATGCGGCGGCAGCTGGATGGTAGATGAAAGTCTTATTAAAAACGGTGAGTTCGATAAAATCACAGCACTTACCAAAGAAGCAGTATCACAGATGTTAGGATTTGAACTGGCGCATATCGGTATCAATGCAGGATCAGCAGATGAAGCAAAAACTGTAGCCGCAGATGTTGCAAGTTTATTTAATCACCCTATAAAAGACGGCAATAGTTCAATCTTTGTAGGAGCAGGTGTAGAAGTACTTAAGGCTCCTTACCTAGGTGCAAATGGACATGTTGCTTACAAAACAAACTATTTAGATAGAGCAATAGGTTATTTAAAGGCTAGAAATGTTCAGTTTGATGAATCAACAGCTAAATATGATGAAAAAGGCAACATGGTTGCTATTTATATAAAAGATGAAATAGGTGGTTTTGCATTCCACTTATTACAAAAGAAATAGGAGGATGTATCAATGAGTAGAGTAGTAACCTTTGGAGAAATTATGTTAAGACTTGCCCCACAAGGGTATTTAAGATTTACACAAGTAGACAACTTTCAGGCAACTTATGGTGGCGGAGAAGCCAACGTTGCAGTATCTCTTTCTAACTTTGGATTAGATGCAAGATTTGTAACTAAACTTCCAAAACACGATATCGGACAAGCAGCAGTTAATGACCTTCGCAGATATGGCGTTGATACAACTAAAATCACTAGAGGTGGAGAACGAGTAGGTATCTACTTCTTAGAAAAAGGCGCTTCACAAAGAGCATCATCTGTTATTTATGACAGAGCATACTCAGCTATTGCAGAAGCAACTACAGCAGACTTCAATTGGGATGAAATCTTTGAAGATGCAACATGGTTCCATTTTACAGGTATCACACCAGCGCTTGGAGAAAACGTAACAGCAATCTGTTTAGAAGCGTGTAAAGCGGCAAAAGCTAAAGGTATCACAGTAAGCTGCGATCTTAACTTTAGAAAAAAACTATGGACAACAGAAAAAGCAGGTCAAGTAATGGCAACTCTTATGGAATACGTAGATGTTTGTATTGCCAATGAAGAGGATGCAGAAAAAGTCTTTGGCATCAAAGCAGAAGGCGCTGATGTCACTGGTGGTTCACTTAGCCATGAAGGCTATAAAGATGTAGCTAAAAAACTTTCAGATAGATTTGGATTTAAACACGTAGCAATTACTTTAAGAGGATCAATCTCAGCTAGTGACAATAAGTGGGCGGCGATGTTGTACGACGGCAGTGATTATTATTTCTCTAAAGAGTATTTAGTTCGTATTGTAGACCGTGTTGGTGGTGGAGACTCGTTTGGCGCGGGACTCATTTATAGCTTATTAAATAACTATGAACCACAACAGGCTATAGAATTTGCAGTAGCAGCTTCATGTTTAAAACACTCTATTGAAGGCGACTACAACCGTGTATCCTTAGGGGAAGTAAAAGCCCTAGCTGGCGGAGACGGTTCTGGACGCGTACAAAGATAGTTATTAGCTAAACATATAAACCCTTATAAACATGAATTTTCCTAATTAATTCAAAAAAAACGATTAAAGACCCTATGCTTTAATCGTATTTTTTTATCATAAATATAAAATTTTATACTAAATGGGAGGAAAAATAATATGGCAAGAGTAATTTTAGTAGGGGAACCTATGGCCTTGTTCATTGCAGAGGAAGAGGGGACTTTAGATACTGTAAAAACTTTTAAGAGATCGGCAGCAGGGGCTGAGATGAATGTGGCCATTGGTCTTAAAAGACTTGAGCATGAGGTGTGCTATATCACAAAACTTGGTAAAGACCCTTTTGGAAAGTATTTAATAGATTTTTTGAACAAAGAACACATAGATACAAGCCTTATATGTTATGACACGCACTTTCCAACAGCTTTTCAGCTGAAAGGAAAAACATCAGAGGGAGATCCGGATGTAGCTTACTACCGCAATGGCTCTGCTGCATCCAACTTAAAAGTGGATGATGTAGACGACATTGATATGAAGGGCTTTGATCACTTTCACTTAACAGGCATATTCCCAGCATTATCAGACAGATCTAGAGCCACGATGCT
>JAQSYC010000306.1 GCA_029256345.1 Clostridia bacterium
CCATCTTTAACTTCACCCCAGATGCGAAGAGGCTCTTGTTCACTTTTTTCTTCTTCACCGCCAATGAAAGGAATCACATTATCAATCATCTCAGGCCAATCAGTAAAGTTTTTCCCTGCCCCTGAAATAGCTTGATAAGTAGAAGCAACGACAGTTGTAGGTTCAAAGTCCATTAAAGCTGAAAGCATGGGTACGTAACTTTGAATAGAGCAGTTTGGTTTGACTGCAATAAAACCTTTTTGTGTACCAAGTCTTTGTCTTTGAGCCGCAATGACTTCTAGATGACTATCATTGATTTCTGGGATAACCATAGGTACATCAGGCGTCCATCTATGGGCAGAATTATTAGAAACAACAGGTATTTCAGCTTTTGCATAAGCTTCTTCCAGTGCTTTTATTTCTTCCTTTTTCATGTCTACGGCACAAAAAACAAAATCTACGTCAGCTGCGACTTCCTCAACGTTAGAAGCGTCTTTTACTACTAAACTTTTAACAGATTCAGGAATAGGTGTACTCATCTTCCATCTATTAGATACAGCTTCTGCATAGGATCTGCCAGCAGAATTTTTACTAGCTGCAATGACTGTTACTTCAAAATAAGGATGCCCGTCAAGGAGTGTCACAAAACGTTGACCTACCATGCCTGTTCCACCCACGATACCTACTTTTAATTTACCGCTCATTTTATCACCCTACCCTTTTAATATTGTATAATTATTATATTCTACTAATAAAATCACAAAAACACAATATCCTATATTATTTTTTCATATAATTACCAAAGATTATATCAATTTATATAAAATACTAGCTTTTTGACTATAACCACTCCTGATCAGTTCTAAGTTATAGTATGTCATTTGGATTTGTAAAGAACCATTTTTGCAAGGTAACATATTATATAAGATAGGACAATGTGGATAAGCATGTATTATCTTACTAGGGGGAATGATGGGTGGCGGAGAGAAATATTTTCACACTTAGGTTGGAGGATATGAAGCGTAGAGTCTCTAAAGTGTATCCTAGGGTTATGGCAAAAGAGCTAAAAAGAGCCATTAAGACCAATGAATTGGCAGTGTATTATCAGCCTAAAGTGGATACAGTAACGGGCAAGGTTGTAGGAGCAGAGGCACTAATAAGATGGAGGCACCCTAATAGGGGGCTCATCATGCCCGATCAGTTCATACCAGTAGCGGAAAAAGCAGGAATCATCATAGAAATAGGAAAATGGATGATGCTGGAAGTGTGCAGGCAAAATAAAAGCTGGCAGGATAAAGGATACAGCAAATATAGGATTTCTGTTAATATTTCAGCTTTAGAATTTCATCAAAGCAACCTTGTAGAAGAAATAAAACAGGTTCTTAAGAAATCAGGGCTGGAGGCAAAGTACTTAGAGATAGAACTTACAGAAAGCAAAGCAGTGATTGAAGAAGATCAGACTATAGATAAAATGAAGGAGATAAAAGCGTTAGGCGTAAAGCTGGCACTGGATGATTTTGGAACAGGTTACTCTGCTTTGGGATATCTAAAAGTACTGCCGATAGACATACTTAAGCTTGATAAAAGTTTTATTACAGAACTAGAGAAGGATACAATAGGAAGAGATATAACAGCATCTATCATAAGGCTTGCTGATATTTTAGATATAGGGGTTATTGCTGAGGGAGTAGAGACAAGAGCGCAGATTGATTTACTTGCAGCCATGGGGTGTCATATTGTTCAGGGATATTATTATGGCATACCTTTACCGGCTCATTGTTTTGAAGAGTTATATTTAAAAGAGTTGTAAAAAACAAATTTAAAAGTATTTTATGTACAGCCAAGGCATACGAGCGCTTATGAGCACCGTAATCCTTGGCTGCTAAAGGATATAAAATAATAGAATTTTTGATGAGGTTTAAGATTTAATAGCCGTAAGAATCCATACAAACTTATTCATCTGATGAAAGCTTACGGTAAAGCCAGCATGGGTAAAAGTCTTTTCCAATATCTCATGGGTTGTATAGAATTCAGTCTTTAGATCATGGGCCAGATTATGATAGCCTTTTGATAAAGCATCTTGAAGAAGGATTTCTTTTGTTTCTAAAGAATCATACATAGTATCTGCAATAATCACTTTGCCAGAGGGTGTTAGCTTAGAGGCAAAGTGTTTGGCAACTAAAGCTTTTTCATCGTCTGATAAATGGTGAAAAGCGTAGCTGGTGATGATGGCATCAATACTTTCATTTTCTACTGGAAGGTTAAAAAAGCTGCCCTCTGTAAAATTTATATGAGGGTATTTTTGAGCGGCAATCTGCCTCATTTTGAGATTAGGCTCTAAGCCAAGCACATCATATGCAGCAAGGGAAGCAATATGAGCTAAGTTACCTGTGCCAGATCCAATGTCCAAAACTTTAGCACCAGGAGCCTTTTCTATCTGCTGAACGGTCTGCTTTAAGATATCCTGATAGTTAATAAAAACCTCATGATATTCACCATCGGGATCAGATACAGTTGTATCATAAGCTTCGGCCCAGTTATCAAACAAAGCATTAAATCTTAGATCTGAAAAGTTGAGGTCAAAGTTATAGAGATTTTGACTAAAGTAGCGGTCGCTCCTGTCTGGCAATACAGTGACGATATTAAGAGACGCATTAGCCTTATGAGCTTGCTTGATCGCACCTGCAAGGGCG
>JAQSYC010000307.1 GCA_029256345.1 Clostridia bacterium
ACAACTGAGAGAAGCCTATGCTGATGCTGTTTTTTTATCTTTTCCAGGAGATGAAAAATACTCAGATGGATGTCTTGCAGCAGGGAGAGGTTTTTTTCACATCAGTGCAGATGGAGCGGCAGAGCCTTGTCCCTTTTCACCTTATTCAGATACCAATTTAAAAAACGCGTCGCTCATTGACGCACTGAGTTCTCCATTGTTTAAAAAGCTTGAAGACACAGGCATGCTGCTGGGTGAACATGAGGGCGGTTGTCTGCTTTTCCAAAAAGAGCAAGAAGTGAGAGACCTCTTAGAAAACTGAAAATTGATCAATCAAATATCACCTTAGGATATTTGCAGACCACATCAGAAAGTACTATCATTTTGCAGACAAAAGTTTCGATAGATAAAGCCGCATAAGCCTTTAGTAATCAAAGGTTTGTGCGGCTTTTCACCATAATAAGTAACCGTATGAAGACTTAAACAGTTTGTTTTGTGGATAAAATAGTGATTTCTAATACTCTACTGAGAAAAGGGAATTTTTCTTTCATTGTGTCAAAATCGGAACCAGATTCAATAAATTTGGCACTTCCTTCAATAAGAAATCCTGTTCCCATAGATCTATGTCCCATGACTTCTTTACTACCTAATGTGATTTTTACAGCACTATTTTGTTCAATATTTTTTTGCGTCCTTCTCATACCAGCAGCAGGAATCAGTAGTTTTCCATCTTCATTGACCACGATATAAGAGTTCCAAGTATTAACTACATGGGCTCCTTGTTCACCACAGGTTACAATGGCAACTACTCCCTCGTGTGATAGGACATTTAGCAAAGTATCGTTTATCATTTAATAGCCTCCTTAGTTGTAATAAAATAACTTGTTAATGAGGTTATTTTATATTAGAATTGGATGGTATACAAGAGCCAATTATGAACTTAATATAGGATACAGTTTTGGAGGGAATGATGATTATATTGAAAAGTGATGTGAACACACCATTGTATATACAAATCTATGAGCAGCTTAAAGAAGAGATTATGAACGGCAGTATGCCAGCCGGAAGCAAGCTGCCTTCCACAAGAAACCTTGCAAAGACATTGGCAGTAGGAAGAAATACTGTGGAAAACGCATACTTGCAGCTTACTTCAGAGGGATATGTAGAAAGTAAACAAGGAAGTGGGTTTATTATTCAGAATGTAACGGCGGTCAATGATTTAAATAAGAAAAGCCAGTATGATTTAAGGGATGAAGAGTCAAAAGTGCCAGAAGAAAAAATAATGAATCCTCAGGTATATAATTTTCAGTATGGACATTTAAGCGGGGAGGACTTTCCACTACGTCTATGGAAAAAAGTTTCAAATAAAGCGATTACTTCATTGACAGCAGACGATATGACCCGATATAGCTATCCTAAGGGAGAGTATGAACTAAGAAATGAAGTGAAGGCCTATCTAAGGAAATCCCGAGGGGTCTTATGTGATGAGGAACAAATCATTATTTGTGCTGGATTTGAATATGCGCTGACACTGCTATGTCAATTATTCAGAGGAGATTTGAACCAGATTGCTTTAGAAGAACCAGGGTATTTTGGGGCCAGACAAATATTTTGCAACAATGGCTATGAGGTTCTGCCGATAAGTGTCGAACAAGATGGGCTCAATCTGACAAGTTTAGAAGAATGCCCCGCTAAAATAGTTTATGTAACACCTTCTCATCAATTTCCAACAGGGGCTGTAATGCCTATTCAAAAGAGAGTAAGATTGTTAGAATGGGCGCAGCGAAAAGAATGTATGATTATTGAAGATGATTATGATAGTGAGATTAGGTACAATTCGAGACCTATACCCTCTATTAATAGTATTGCTGCCAATGGAAATGTTATCTATATTGGTACTATGTCAAAGGCGCTGTCACCCAGCTTGCGAATAAGCTATCTAGTACTTCCCAAAAAATTGATGGAAAAATATGCCCAGCGTTTTGAAATATACCAATCACCCGTAGCTGTTATTCAACAGAGGATGCTTACACTCTTTATGAAATTAGGCTACTGGGAGAGCCATCTACGTAAAATATGCAATGCGAATAAACGGAAATATGATAGCTTAATTCATGGGATTACTCAATATATGGGGGACCAAGTGATTATTCATGGGAAAAATGCTGGTCTGCATATTTTGTTAGAATCAAAACAAGGGTTATCTGAGAGTGATATGATAGAAAAAGCGAAAGCATATGGAGTATTAGTCTATCCAGTATCTGTTTTTTGGATGAATAAAAGTAATTATTTAGATAATATGGTATTATTGGGTTTTGGGAACCTTTCAGAGGAAGAGATACTACAAGGAATAAAGGAATTTAGTAAGGCATTACGAATTTAGATAAGGGTAATAGAGGGGGATAATGAATAAAATTTATCTGCAGATTTGATTAGACGGTAATACGCCAATTAAAGTGTACATCAAATAAGTTTTGTGCTAGAGTAAAAGAATATGAATTTTGAGAAACTGAGTGATAGATAAGGGGGATACAATAGTGGAAAACACGGCACTTTTAGTTGTGGATGTTCAAAACGCACTGGTTTTAGCAAAACCTTTTGACGTAGAGAAGGTTGTAAGCAATATAAAAAGGTTAATTGATACGTGCAGGGAAAAGGGTGTAGAGGTTATTTATATCCAGCATAGTGAATGAAACAGTCATCAATAAACATTATAATTCAGCTTTTAGGGAGACCAGATTAAAGGAATATCTGGAGGAAAAGGGGATTCATCAACTCATTATTACAGGGATGCAGACCGAATATTGTGTAGATACCACTTGTAAAGTGGCTTTTGAGTATGGCTATAAGCTGATTATGCCTGAGAAAACAAATACAACATTTGATAACGGGAGTATGTTAGCAGAGGATCTGTATACGTATTATAACTTTAATATTTTCAAAGGCAGATTTGCTATTGTAGAAGATATTGAGAAGACGATTGAAAGAATAGAGGGGTTATTATATTCTAGGATTTTTTTATTAGGGGTGAAGAAATCATTCAAACCTTGGCACAGTTTGTGGTAATCAAGCTGATTGGAATTGGGCTAAGCTATAGCGGGGTAATGGTTAGGTCTAAGTTTGCCATTGGACTGATGGAGAAGCTGAGAAATATAATGCGTGATAAGCTTTTAAAGAGTGAATATGAGTATTTTGAAAATGAATCTTCAGGCAGTATGAGTAATAGAATACTCCGTGATATGGATGCTGTAGCAGACTATATGTCAGGGGGACTGGCGGAATTTTTAAGTAACATGGTCATTTTTGTTTGCTGCTTTATGTATCTGTTGACAGTGAATCTTAGCATGACACTTGTAAGCGCCATATGTTAGCGCTTGCTAAGAGGGTAGCTGCCATTTTTATGCGGCATTTCAGACGTATTGTAGCCTCACTGGCGACCATAATGATTTATTTGATTCTAATGTTTGTATTTGACTATAGAATCACACTGATCATATTGACATTTAATATACTTACCCTTACTGTCAATACCCATATATCCAAAAAGCTAAAAGGGAC
>JAQSYC010000308.1 GCA_029256345.1 Clostridia bacterium
ATGAAGAGATGGAAAAGCTCTTTCCCTATGCCACAAAGGCACTGGAAAACACAGCTAAGATAGCGGATCGTTGTGATGTAACCTTCAACTTTAATGAGCTGAAATTACCAAGTTTTGATGTGCCAGAGGGCACCACAGCAGAGGCTTACTTAAGAGAAAGGTGTTACAACGGCTTAAGTAAAAGATATGACCCTATTACAAAAGAACTAGAAGACAGGCTGGAGTATGAGCTAGGTATTATCATTCAAATGGGATTTGTGGATTATTTTCTAATCGTGGGAGATTTTATACAATATGCTAAGGAAAATGATATCCCCGTAGGACCTGGAAGAGGGTCGGCGGCTGGCAGTATCGTTGCGTATACTTTGGAGATAACAAATATTGATCCGATTAAATACAATCTGCTGTTTGAGCGCTTTCTCAATCCAGAAAGGGTCAGCATGCCCGATATTGATATCGATTTTTGTTATGAAAGAAGACAAGAAGTTATCGACTATGTGATTCGAAAATATGGCGAGGACCGAGTGGCTCAGATTATTACGTTTGGAACCATGGCAGCAAGGGCAGCCATAAGAGATGTGGGACGAGCGGTCAATATGCCCTATCAGGATGTGGACCGGATTGCCAAGATGATTCCTAATGAACTCAAAATCACCATTGATAAAGCCCTTAAGATGAATGAAGAATTAAGAGAATTATACAATAGCAGTGAAGATGTGAAATACCTGTTAGATGTATCAAGAAAACTGGAGGGACTTCCAAGACACTCCTCAATGCATGCAGCGGGGGTTGTAATCTCCAAAAAACCAGTCGTAGAATATGTGCCGCTTAATGCCAGTGACGGAGCAGTTACAACCCAATTCCCTATGACAACCTTAGAGGAATTAGGGCTTTTAAAGATGGACTTTTTGGGACTTAGAACACTTACAGTGATTGATAATGCTGTAAAACTCATTAAGAAAAATCATCATATCAATTTAGATATTGAAAAGATAAATGATGAGGATAGCAAGGTTTATGAGCTCATTGCTTCGGGGAGTACAGACGGTATTTTTCAGCTTGAAAGTTCTGGGATGAAAGGTTTCATGAAGGAACTTGCTCCAACCAGTATGGAAGATATTATAGCAGGAATATCTCTTTACAGGCCAGGTCCCATGGATTTTATTCCTAAATATATCCAAGGGAAAAAAGATGCTACCCGTATTACTTATACCCACCCAAGTCTGAAACCTATATTAGAAAACACCTATGGATGTATTGTCTATCAAGAACAGGTGATGCAGATTGTAAGGGATTTGGCGGGTTATAGTCTAGGAAGAAGTGACCTCCTAAGACGTGCCATGAGTAAGAAAAAGTCTGATGTGATGCAAAAAGAACAAGCTATTTTCCTGTATGGAGACGGCAAAGAGGTAGATGGATGTATCAAAAGAGGGATACCCAAGGAAACGGCAGAGCAGATATTTGCAGATATGGTGGATTTTGCAAAATATGCTTTTAATAAATCTCATGCTGCGGCCTACGCTATCATAGCCTACCAAACAGCCTATCTGAAAACCTATTATAAAGTAGAATTTATGGCTGCATTGATGACTTCAGTGATGGATATTTCAAATAAAATCACAAATTATATTGATAATTGCAAAAAGATGACTATTGAAGTGCAGCCACCAGATATTAATAGTGGATTTGCGTATTTTGATGCCAAAGATAATCATATTATCTATGGGCTGGCCGCTATTAAAAATGTAGGCAGAAATGTGATTGATAGAATTGTTGAAGAAAGAGAAATACGTGGTAAATTTAAAAGTCTTACAGATTTTTATAACCGTATGGAGGCAAAGGATACCAATAAAAGAAGTATAGAAAGTCTTATATTTGCAGGGGCCTTTGATTCTTTAGGGGGAAAACGGAGTCAGTATATTGCAGCCTATAAACAAATTTCCACTGGTATTTCTCTAAACAGAAAAAATAATGTAGCTGGTCAGATAGATTTGTTTGCTCTGAGTACAGGTGATGTCATAGAAGATAAAGATCATCTGCCCATGATGGAGGAATTTGACCAAAAGGATTTGCTAAGCTATGAAAAAGAGGTTATGGGTATTTATCTCAGCGGACATCCGCTGGATAAGGTCAGAAGTGTATTAGAAAAGTACACTTCAGTGACAAGCGGTGATCTTGAATACAAGGAAGAGGAAGACGAAGGGCCATATGACGGCCAAAGGGTTGCGGCTGGAGGTATTCTGGTAGACAAACGTGTTATCTTCACAAAGACCAATAAAAAGATGGCCTTTTTAACACTGGAAGATACAACAGGTACGATGGAAGTCATTATATTTCCTACCCTTTATGAGCAGTTTGCAAAGCTTAGTGAGGAAAGTGTTTTTGTTGTTAAAGGCAGAATATCTATTAAAGAAGAAACAACGGCAGTCATTCTTGCAGATGACATAACAAGTCTTGAAATACTTTTAAACCCCGAAAATCAGCAGTGTATCATGCTGCTTTTAGATGAGAAAAAACGTACCAAAGAAATAAGAGAAAAATTAGTACACATATTTAATAAATATCCAGGAAAAACTAAAATTATCGTAGAAAATGTAGAAGACGGCAGTCAAAAGGCATTCCCAAGTAGATATAATGTACAACCTAAAGAAGAACTTA
>JAQSYC010000028.1 GCA_029256345.1 Clostridia bacterium
ATACTGTCTTGCTGCACAAGTCTTATGCTTGGCATAGGTTTTCCAATGTTCTTATAAAAATATTGTATTGTCTTATAGATAAGATTGGTTTCATCCGTTGGAATATCAGGACTTCCATCTTGAATAATAATCTCAAATCCCTCTTTGATTTCTTCTGCATAAACGATATTATACATACTAAGCGCCATGCCGATGCTGTCAAATCCAGGTCCCATATTGGCTGTTGTCGCAGGTACTTTTACTTTAATCATTTCTTGTCACCTCATCTTTTATAATCTGTTCAAAATATCTCGTCTCTCTTTTTATCCTTTTCATAAAAAACATAAAAGGTGAGAGATAATGGTATCACTCACCTCTTTACTATTTACTTTTAGAACTAATCTGCTAAATTAAATTTATCATGGATCGCATTCATTGCTTTATGCATTTGTTTTTTATCTATTAATATAGAGATTTTAATCTCTGAAGTGGAGATCATGTGAATATTGATATTAGAATCATACATAGCCTCAAACATTTTAGAAGCTACCCCAACATTGGCTACCATTCCTGCTCCTACAACAGATACTTTGGCTAAGTTTTCATTGTAATCGACTTCTTTAGCTCCCCATCTTTCTCTGTTTTGTTCAATAACTTCTTTGGCATCTTCAAGAGATGTATCAGGTATGGTGAAAGAAATATCTTTTGTTTTGTCTCTTCCAATTGATTGGAGGATAATATCTACATTGACGTTTTTCTTTGCCAGTGTAGCAAAAACATCAAAAGCCTTTCCCGGTGTATCTTGTAGTCCTATTAAAGATACACGTGCAATCTCATCATCCCCTGCAACACCACTAATTAACATTCTTTCCATTTTACATGCCTCCTTAACGATTGTTCCTTCTGCGGTAGTTAAACTTGATCTAACAACTAGCTCTACATTGTACTTCTTGGCTAATTCAACAGATCTATTGTGAAGTACTTTAGCCCCTAATGAAGCTAATTCTAACATTTCATTATAAGTGATTTCATTTAATTTTTTGGCATTTTGTACAACCCTTGGATCTGCTGTATAAACACCCTCTACATCTGTATAAATCTCACATTGGTCTGCATTGAGTGCTGCCGCTATTGCTACGGCCGTGGTATCAGAACCACCTCTTCCAAGTGTTGTAATATCATCAAAACGATTCATTCCTTGAAAACCTGTGACAAGAACAATATTTTTTCTGTCTAACTCTCTTCTTATTCTGTCCGGCTTGATTTTTTTAAGCCTTGCATTGCTATAAGTGGACGTCGTTATCATGCCTACTTGATAGGCGTTTAATGAAACACAAGGGAATCCAAGTTCCGAAAGTGCCATAGCCATCAAAGCAACTGACTGCTGTTCTCCTGTTGACAAGAGCATATCCATCTCTCTTTTAGGGGGATTTTTACTAATTTCTTTTGCTTTTGCAATAAGGTCATCTGTTGTATCCCCTTGCGCCGAAAGCACGACAATAACATCATTTCCTTCTTTATAAGTCTGGGCAACCCTTTTGGCAACATTGTAAACTCTTTCTGCATTGGCAACAGAGCTTCCTCCAAATTTTTGTACGATTAACACATTTTCTCCTCCTCTAATCTCATTCATAGTTGTTTTCTAGTCATGCTGCTCATTATTTCACTGAAGAAACACATCCATAAGTGTATGTCCTGCTTCGATAGAATAACCGGTAGTTTTTGCAAAGTCTTCATTGTAACTATTGTGCTCATTAATTACATCATTACCTTTTTGATAAATCATAAAAGGTACGGGCTCTCCTGTATGAGTCCTAAGCCTAAGAGGTGTCGGGTGATCTGGCACCACCAGCATTTTATAGGGTATAGACTGACTATCTAATGCCTTTATAATAGGTTTAATAATCTTTTCGTCTATGTATTCAATAGCTTTGATTTTGTTATCTAACTCATTTCTGTGTCCACACTCATCAGGCCCCTCTAAATGAACATAAACAAAATCCTTATCCTCTTCTATCAGCCACTTAATCGCTGCATCTGCCTTACCTTTGTAATTGGTATGCACATTGCCGGTAGCGCCTTCTACATCTATGGAAGTCATGCCTGCGCCTATGCCTATGCCTTTAATAAGATCTACAGCTGATATGACAGCACCCTCTACATGGTATTTGTCTTTAAATAAAGGAAGCTGTGGTTTAGTTCCTTCTCCCCATATCCAGATACTGTTAGCGGGTCTTAAGCCCTTCTCTCTTCTGGCCTCATTAATAGGGTGATGATTAAGGATGTCATAGCTTTTTTTCATAAATTCCCAAATCGTTTCACTATTGACCCCACTTGGCTGATAGGCGCCTATGGACTTTTCAAGAATATCATGGGGTGGTGTCAGCTGCACACTTGTACTTCCCTGATCCCATACCAGTAAATGTCTGTAGCTTACTCCGGGATGAAATTTCCTTACGTCATCTCCTAAAGTCTGCTCAATTGCTGCTATAAGTACTCCTGCTTCTTCAGTTGTAATCTCATCTGCACTATGGTCCAAAATGATTTTATGTTCATAAGTTTCCTCTTCACTTAAGGTCACCAGATTTGTTCTGAACGTCACGTCAGTATCTTTTAGGCTAACACCCATACTCAAAGCTTCTAACGGACTTCTCCCAAAATAATAACAGCGTGGGTCATACCCTAGTACAGACAAATTGGCTGTGTCACTGCCTTTTGCACAGCCTTCTGGAATAGTATGAACCATTCCAATGCTGCTATAGGGTGCTAACTGATCTATTGTCTCCGTCCTTGCATATTCTAACGGCGTAACATCTCCCAAGACTGGGATAGGTTCATCTGCTGCTCCATCTATCAGTACTACCACATATTTCATTTTATCCATCTCCTACTTTTCAATACGAATTTTGCTTATCACTTTAAAATCAGATACTCTTTCTAGTCTTTGAGCAAAGTGGATTTCTGTCTCCGTTTGAGTGATAAAAGCATA
Organism: Clostridia bacterium; assembly: GCA_029256345.1. Taxonomy (GTDB): domain Bacteria; phylum Bacillota; class Clostridia; order Lachnospirales; family Cellulosilyticaceae; genus FMMP01. The sequence goes on from JAQSYC010000028.1 coordinate 2,969, forward strand.
TTCACCTTCTAAAGGCTTCACCTCTTCTACTTCTCCAAATACTTCTTTAACCCTCTGTGCTATAGACTCTGCATTTTTCTCAAGCCTCACAAAATAGGTGGCTTTTACTTGACCCTTATCCTTTAACTCTATTTTTTCTCTATTCCAGAAAGAGATGATATTTGTTCCTTTATGTTTGGCTGCATCCACAACATCAGCTACTACGGCACTGGCTGTCGGCAGTTTGCCCGCTCCTCTTCCATAAAACATCACTTCTCCAATCACATTCCCTTTGACGAAAATGGCATTAAAAACATCATTTACCATCGCTAGCGGGTGGGTAAGCGGAATCAGCATAGGTGACACTCTGGCAAAAATACTATCGTCTTGTTTTTGGCATGTTGCAAGCAGTTTAATCACATAACCCATGCTTTCTGCATAAAACATATCTTCTTTTGTAACCTTTGTAATGCCTTCTGTGGGAATGTCTTGATAATTGACATGTTCTCCAAACGCCAATGATGAAAGTATAGCAATCTTGCGGCATGCGTCATGGCCTTCTACATCTGCCTCTGGATTTTTCTCTGCATACCCTAAGGCTTGGGCTTCTTTTAATACCTCTTCAAAAGCACTGCCCTTTTCCTTCATTTGGGTCAATATAAAGTTAGTGGTCCCGTTAAGGATCCCTGTAATTTCATAAATCTCGTCCGCTGTAAGCGATTGGTTGAGGGGCCTAATAATGGGTATACCTCCCCCGACACTTGCCTCAAATAAAAAGTTAACTTTATTTTTTCTAGCTGTCTCTAACAGTTCTGCACCATGCAGCGCCACTAATTCCTTATTAGAAGTTACAAAGCTTTTCCCTTTTGAAAGACTCGCTTTCGCAAAAGTATAAGCAGGCTCCACACCACCCATAGCTTCTACAACTATCTCTACTTCTTCATCACTCACAATGATTTCAAAGTCTTTGACAACAAGCGTACTGATAGGATCTCCTTCAAAATCTCTGATGTCTAGTATATATTTGATCTCTACTTCCTGCCCGGCTCTTTTGGCTATGCTTTCTTTGTTTTCATTGATGACTTCTACGACCCCTCGGCCGACTGTCCCTAATCCTAATAATGCAATCTTCATATTTTAACCTCCACTAATATCATTGTTCCTTAACCCTCATACTATTCCCTTGCCAAGATTTTTATTTCCTGAACACCATTTAAATCCTGCAACCGGTCAATTAACTCTTCGATATCCATAATCATATGAGCTGTCTGCATGCATAAATTGATAATGGCTATGCCATTCATCGGAACCATCTGATTAATCGTTAAGACATTTCCGCCTGCATTAGCAATACCATTCAGTACATCTGACAACCTTCCGGTTTCATCTTGTAAATGGATTAACATCGTAAGTGCTTGCCCCTTTCCCTTATCATAAAAAGGAAAAATAGCATCTTTATATTTATAAAAAGAACTTCTGCTAATGCCTACTTTTTCTGTAGCTTCTTGTACGGTAAGTAATTTATCTTTTTCTAATAAATTTTTCACATCTACTACTTTTAAAAAAATATCAGGCAGTACGTCTTTATCAACCACGTAAAATTGATGTTTTTCTTTCATAATATTCTCCTTGTTCGCTTGTGGTGAACATTTGTTTATCACTTACACACTATATCATACTCCGTTTTTACTTTCAAGTTTATAGTTTTTGATTGGAGATTTTTTATCACTTTATATAAAATTTTATCACCTTTAATAAAATATACAGACATTATTGCTATGCAAAAAAAAGAAATGATGTTAGTATCAACATCATTTCTTTTTTAGTTTAATTCATTTCAAAATAAGTTAAAATGGACTGATAAATGATTTCTGCCAATCGCGGCGAAAAATCTGCCTGTGTTAATCGCATCCTATCTTGTTCGTTTGACAAAAAACCACCTTCAATTAAAACTGATGGCATTGTTGTATTTCTTAGAACATAAAGTCCATTATTGGCTTTTGCCTTTCTGTCATTCATCCCAAGTCCTTGTATGATATTGGCCTGGACCAACTTTGCAAAGTATTCTCCTCTTGGATCACTGGGGTTACTGAAATAAAAGGTTTCTGTTCCGTTTACCGCGGTATTATCTACATAGTTGTTATGTATGCTTACAAAAAGGCTGGCTCCTATTTCATTAGCAAGCGTTGTCCTGTCTTCTAAGCTAGGTTTCACATCTTCTTCCCTTGTCATATACACTTTGATATGAGGGGCATTTATCAATAGACGATAAAGATCTGTTGCATAGCGGATATTGAGGTCTTTTTCCAAAATCCCACCTCCGCTTGTTCCTGGGTCGCTTCCTCCATGACCTGCGTCTATAAGAACTATCTTTTCATATTTCTCACTTGGTTTAACCAGCTGTATATGTATTTTACCTTCCTGCTCATACAGGTTCACTGCACTCACAGAAGAAGTATTGATGATTAACCGCGTTCCTGCCGCATGTTCAAGACTTACCCCTTTAATTCTGCCTTCAGTACTCACTAAAGTTCCACCGTTTAAAAATGCGGAATAGTCACCACCTAAATCTATTATGATCTTTTTTTCTCTATATAGATCTGTAATACTCATGTCTGCTACAGAAAACAGGGGCTGCTGTTCAATGATAAGTGTATTTTGATCAGGTTCATAACTGATGTTACTTAATGAATTTTCCCAATTTTCTGTCGGACTAGGTATAGGGTTTAAGGTTTCATCTGGATCCTCTTCAGTTTCCGGCAGCTCAGACTGGGCAGGCGGAAGAGGTTTTTGGATGGCTATACTTCTGGCATTGCCTTCCCATACCACCTTATACCCTAACTGCTCACTTATAAAACGAATGGGAATCATAAGTTTATCATTGATGACCTTGGGGGGCATATCCAACATTTTCAATTCTCCATTGACCCAGGCTTCTCCTTTATCAACTTCTAATACAAGCAAAGACACCCCGTCATAAACATAGACTTTTCGTTCTGCTTCCTTCCACTCTACAGTAGCACCCATAGGTTCAAATACCTCTCTGGCGGGCACCAACACCCGATCTCCAAGTTGTATAGGGGGCATAAGCGTTGTTTGAATAGGGGTATTATTTATATAAAGACTAATAGATGGCAAATCATACACATGGTTTCTGCCATCATAGGTTAAATTCATAGTGTCCGCCTGAACAACAGTGTATGATGTACAAAGCATCGCAGCCATAATAAGAGCTTTTTTAAACTGATGTCTCATTTCTATCCTCCTAGTTAAAAGTTCTTTGTAATCAATCTATTTGTATTATAGCAGAAAAAAACTCTTATTACAAAATAAACTCCCATTTTTTTGTATAAAAGACGATTTTTTCATTTGTTTTTATCTTCAATTTTTTACTCTTTTATCCTCTATGTCTAGGGATAATTAAATTTGGCTATACTCTCTTTATAATTTGTTAAAGTAAGGAAGGTTATTAAGGCGCTATGAAAAAAATAAGTATTGTTATTCCCATGTATTGTGAGGAAGACATGGTTACAGCCTGCTATCAAAAATTATCTTGTGTTATGCAGAGCATTTTATCCTACACCTATGAACTTATCTTTGTAAACGACGGCAGTCAGGATGCTACACTTTCTCTCCTTGAAGAAGTCTCCGCCAGCGACAGACACGTCAAAGTAATAAGCCTTTCCAGAAACTTTGGACATCAGGCAGCTGTTACCTGCGGTATCACTCACGCCTCTGGGGCAGCTGTTGTGATTATTGACGCTGACCTGCAAGACCCTCCGGAGACCATTTGTGATATGATTAAACTTTGGGAAGAAGGTTATGACGTGGTGTACGGCAAAAGAAAAAAACGCAGCGGCGAAACTTTTTTTAAACTGCTTTCAGCCAAGCTCTTCTACAGAATGCTAAACCATTTATCGGATACGACTATTCCTTTGGATACAGGCGACTTTAGACTAATTGATAAAAAGGTTGCCTCTGTACTGATTAACCTCAAAGAACATAATCGTTTTTTAAGAGGACTTGTTCCCTGGTGCGGATTTAGACAAATTGCCCTCATCTATGAAAGAAATCCCCGCCTTGCAGGCGAGACCAAATACCCTTTTAATAAGATGATTAAACTTGCAGTAGATGGTATCATCTCTTTTTCATCTAAGCCCCTCAAGCTTATTATGAAACTCGGTATCGTGGCCATTCTTATTGATTTGATACTATTAGGTTATTATGCGGCAGCCCTCATTATCCCTAGCAGTACGGTTGTCCCTGCTATGGCTTGGCTTATCATTATTATTTCTTTTTTTGGAAGCATACAACTTATTTCAATAGGTATATTAGGCGAATATATAGGGCGTATGTATGATGAGAGCAAAAATAGACCCCTTTACATCATCGATAAAACCTATAACATTCCCTCGAAAAGAACCACTTTCAAAAAAAACAGCTTGTATTAGCTGTCTTTTTTGATTTCGGTTTTACTTTATTCTCATTAAAATATACAAAATAAGTTTGGTCATTTTTTGTTTTCTATTGATGTTTAATAATATTTTGAAAAATAAACCATTTATAGATTGAAATTAGGTTAAAAATTTAATATGATAGAGTGAGTAGTATTTAAATGGTTTTAATTACATAAAATACTATCTACAAAATATTGAATGGTGGTGACATTAAAATGAAGAAAAAACATTTAGCTTTAGTTCTTAGCGGACTTATGGCTATGAGTCTGTTTACAGGCTGTGGTGGAACAAAACAAGAAGCTAGCAGTAAGTTCGAACCTATCAAAACAGATCTCAAAGTAGGTATGGTAACTGATGCGGGTACCATTGATGACAAATCTTTTAATCAAGGAACTTGGGAAGGTATTCTTGGTTCAGGGACAAGTTCAAAATACTTAAAACCAGCCGGTACTACAGAAGCTGATTACTTAAAAGAAATCACTAATCTCTATGACGCAGGTTATAAATTTATCGTAACACCTGGTTTCAAATTTGAAACAGCTATTTTTCAGGCTCAAGATAAATACCCTGATGCAAAATTTGTCATTATAGATGGTAATCCTCATAACGGAGACTACAATCCTGTTGTAAAGGAAAATACGGTAGCTATTTTCTTTGCTGAACATGAATCTGGTTTTACAGCTGGTGTCGCTACTGCGCTTCAGCTTAAAGAAGGCGAGTTAGGATTTATCGGCGGTATGGAAATTCCAGCTGTTCAAAAATTCAACTGGGGCTTCCAACAAGGTGTTAAATATGCCAATGAAAATCTAGGAACTTCTGTTTCTATGAAAGAAGAAAACGTTGTATATCAAGGTTCATTTGACAACGTAGCAGCTGGTCAGCAGCTTGCTGCACAAATGTATGATAAAGGCGTAAAAGCTATCTTTACAGCTGCAGGCGGCGTTGGTGTTGGTGCTATCACTGAAGCTAAAGCAAGAGCTACTAATGGCGAAGAAGTTTGGGTTATTGGTGTAGACGTTGACCAATATGCCGAAGGTATTTATGATGAAAAAGCCGGTAAATCTATCATTCTTACATCAGCTATGAAATATATTGACCTGTCAGCTTATGATATGATCAAAGCTGAAGCCGAAGGTACTTTCCCTGGCGGTCAAATTTTAACATTTGATGCAAAAAATGATGGTATCGGTATTCCACCTGCAAATCCTAACTTAAGTGAAGATACTATCTCAAAGACAAATGAAGTTTTTGAAAAAATCAAATCTGGTGAGATTGTAGTTGCTAGTGAAAATGATGGTACACTTATTAAATAATCGGGTTTTTAGAATTTTAGAGCATTTTTTATAAGTATTTCCTAAGTAACAAAAAAAGACGGAAAATCCGTCTTTTTTTAATATAATACCTTATAAATAAATATGAATGTTATATAATAGAGTAAAGGAGGCGAAACCATGGATTATGTAGTAGAAATGCTCAATATAAGAAAAGAGTTCCCTGGTATTGTTGCAAACGATAATATTACGCTTCAGCTTAAGCGTGGTGAAGTCCATGCTCTTCTTGGAGAAAATGGCGCTGGGAAATCTACTCTTATGGGGATGCTTTTCGGGATGTATCATCCCGATTTAGGCAGTATTAAAATAAATGGTTCAGAAGTCAAAATTGCCAATCCCAATGTTGCCAATGATCTTGGAATTGGTATGGTTCATCAACATTTTAAGCTTGTACACAATTTTACAACCACTCAAAATATCATTTTGGGTATCGAGCCTAAAAAGGGGTTAACTGTAGATATCAAATCAGCTACCACAAAGGTGGCCGAGCTTTCCAAACGCTACGGTTTAAATGTAGATCCTTCTGCTAAAATTGAAGATATTTCAGTAGGTATGCAGCAACGGGTTGAAATTCTAAAAATGCTTTACAGAAATGCAGAAATCCTCATTTTTGATGAACCTACAGCTGTACTTACTCCTCAAGAGATTAACGATTTGATGGAGATTATGAAAAACCTTATCCAAGAAGGCAAATCGATTATTTTGATTACCCACAAACTTAAAGAAATCAAAGCTGTAGCAGATCGCTGTACAGTGATTCGCCGCGGAAAATACATTGGCACTGTTGATGTTAAAAGTACCTCTGAAATGGAAATGGCTAAAATGATGGTAGGCCGACCTGTCTCTTTCAAAGTCACCAAAATACCAAGTACTCCCAAGGATACTATCTTAAAAATAGATAATCTATGTGTACAAAATAATAAAAAAGTGCTTGGACTCAAAAACTTTTCTCTTGAGGTAAGAGCTGGAGAAATTGTAGGTATAGCTGGTGTTGAAGGCAATGGACAAAGTGAATTGGTTGAAGCCATCACAGGTCTTAGAAAAATCGAAAGTGGCTCCGTCGTCGTCAAAGATCAGCCCATCAATACCCTTTCAGTAAAAAAACGTATTGATATGGGCATTGCTCACATTCCCGAAGACCGCCACAAGAGAGGTCTGATTCTTGACTATACTGTAGAAGACAATATGATTTTAGAAATATATCATAAAGAACCCTTCTCAAGATACAAGCTGCTCAACAGACCTGCTATTCATAGCTATGCTGATAAAATCATTGCAGATTTTGATGTAAGAGCTGGTGAAGGAGGAGCCTCTTATGCCCGTTCTTTATCTGGTGGCAACCAACAAAAAGCTATTATCGGCCGCGAAATTGCCCTGGATCCAGATCTTCTTATCGCTGTTCAGCCGACTAGAGGTCTTGATGTAGGCTCCATTGAGTACATTCATAAAAGACTTATAGAACAGCGTGATAAAGGGAAAGCTGTACTCCTTGTTTCTCTGGAATTAGATGAGGTCATGAATGTTTCTGACAGGATAGCTATTGTTAATAATGGTGAACTCATAGGTATTGTCCAAGCTAGCGAAACCAATGAAAATGAAATAGGCCTTATGATGGCAGGTGTAAAGGGGGAAGACAGACATGAATAAGGCAGGCATTATTTCACTTATATCCGTATTTCTAGGGCTTTTAGCAGGTGCTGTCCTTATGATAATTACCGGACATAATCCATTTGTAGGCTTTATGTATCTGATTCAAGGCGGCACTTTAACCTTAGAGCGTATCGGCAATACTTTGGCTACAGCCACTCCGCTTATTTTAACAGGTTTATCTGTAACTTTCGCTTTCAAAACAGGTCTCTTTAATATAGGCACCCCAGGACAAATGCTCTTTGGTGGATTTTGTGCTACAGCTGTTGGATTGACTAGCAACCTTCCTAGTATCTTGTTACTCCCCCTGATGCTGCTTGCAGGTTTTCTAGGCGGTGCGCTATTTGCTTTTATTCCCGGGCTTTTAAAAGCTGTTTTTAATGTACATGAGGTGGTTTCTTCTATTATGATGAACTGGATAAGCTTTTGGATTGTTTATTACACGATTCAGGCTTATTTCAAAGGCAATATGGAGACTGAATCAAGGTTACTGGCAGACAGTGCTACCTTAAGAGCACCTTGGCTGTCTAATCTTTTTGGAGGCTCCTACATCAATTTAGGCCTTCTTATTGCAATTCTCTGTGTAGCTGTTGTTGCTTTTATACTTAATAAAACAACTTTTGGTTATGAATTAAAATCAGTTGGTTTTAATCGACATGCCGCTGAATACGGTGGGATTTCTGTTAATAAAAATATTATTTTATCTATGATGATCTCTGGTGGTCTTGCAGGCCTTGCAGGAGTTATGCAATATGCTGGCAATGCCAATAATATACAGATTGGGGTCATGCCCTCCCAAGGTTTTGATGGTATCGCTGTTGCACTTCTCGGAGGCATCACACCCATTGGCTCATTATTTTCAGCTTTATTTTTTGGACTTCTTTATTCAGGCCGTGGTTTTATGAATGCTATGACAGATGTTCCTCCTGAAATTGCAGATACAATCATAGCAACAATTATCTATTTCGCAGCCACTAGCATCCTTGTGGAACGCTTATTAGATAAGTTTTCTAAATCCCGTAAAACAGCTCAGCTATCTGAAGCTACCACTGCCGACCCGCTTTATCCAGATAGTTCTGAAAAAAATACTGAAGACAAGGGGGATAACTAACGATGTGGCAAATTATTGAACAAATTTTCCCTTATGCAGTAGCTTATACTATACCGCTGCTTATTACCGCTTTAGGCGCTCTCTATTGTGAAAGAAGTGGTATTGTAAATATTGGTTTGGATGGCCTTATGATTATCGGCGCTTTCTCTAGCGGATTAACTATCTTTTCACTTCAAAGTTTGTTTACTGGCGGAATCTGGACCATTTGGGTAGGCCTTATTGCTTCCATGGTTGTTGGTGCTTTGTTTTCATTACTCCATGCATTTGCAAGTATTAATCTCAAGGCTAACCAAGTTATAAGCGGAACAGCTATTAATATGATGGCAGGTTCTCTTACCATCTTTTTAGCACGAAACATGACCGGCAGCGGTAATATTCGTTTAACAAATAGTCTCAACAAACAAAATATCGGATTTCTAAAAGACATTCCCTTTATTGGCCCTCTGTTTTTCAGAAATACTTATGCCACTACTTGGCTAGTTCTCATTATTTTAATTGTTTTTACCTTTATACTTTACAAAACTTCTTTTGGCCTACAGCTGCGCGCCTGTGGCGAGCATCCTCATGCAGCAGATGCAGCAGGTATCAATGTTGCTCGTATGCGCTATATTGGGGTGCTTATATCTGGTGCTTTTGCAGGACTTGGAGGAGGTATTTACCTAGTTACTTTCTCTGGAGAGTTTAATGGCAGTGTAGCCGGCTTTGGATTTCTCGCTTTAGCCGCCCTTATATTTGGTCAGTGGAAGCCTTTAGGGATTTTAGCAACTACCTTATTTTTTGGTTTTGCAAGTACCGTTTCTAACGTTTCTCAGGTTATTCCTGAATTCGCTAAGATTCCTTCCGTATTCCTCAAA
>JAQSYC010000309.1 GCA_029256345.1 Clostridia bacterium
GTACTCCATGAAACAGCTCCCAATAAAGGCTATGGCAACTCAACCACCATTCCCTTTGATGTCAGTTCTTTGGAAAATGCGCAATTGATTTTGCTGTCTTTGTGTGAAACCGTATGTACCCGTCTGAGAGCTGACCATGTTAGAGCCGGATGTGTCACTGTAGCATTAGTAGATACCTATTTTGAACACACCTCTCATCAAAAAACGCTTGTCTCTGCAACCCATGTAACTGATGAGATTTATCACTATGCCTGTCAAATACTCGACGAGTTATGGGATCATAAAACCCCGATAAGACAACTCGGTGTGCATACTAACAAACTTACTCATGGGGATACCTATCAATACAATCTTTTTGATACCCTTAAGTATGATAAATATGATAAACTAGATAAAGCTATTGATCAAATACGAAACAAGCACGGAGAAAATGCTGTTCTAAGAGCGCCTTTCTTAGCTTCAAAACTTGACCATATGGCCGGTGGTCTTTCAAAGGAAACAATACCCAAATAGCTCTATTGTCATTTTTGAATAACTTACAAATTTTATGGTTTAGTTTAGAAATTTTAAGTCTATAATATAATCAAAATCATTTTTGTGCTATGATTGAGTTGGCCTATCTATGGCTATTTAAAAGATATTAAAGGAGTACCATCATGTTTTTATATAAAATCACAGAGGATAAGTTAGATGAAATTAAAGAAAAACCTTTTCTAAAAGAGATAGAATTACACAAGCTTTGTGAAAGGAATTTAGAGCAAATTTTTGGCTTGCAGTTTGTAAAACGTGAATTTTTATTGAATAATTTTAGAATAGATACGTTAGCTTTCGATAAGACCACAAATGCCTTTGTGATTATTGAATATAAAAACACTAAAAATTTCAGTGTCATCGATCAGGGTTATGCCTATCTTTCTCTTATGCTTAATCATAAAGCGGACTTTATTTTAGAGTATAACGAAAATTGCAAAAGTACTTTAAAGAGGGGCGAAGTAGATTGGTCACAGTCCAGAGTCATTTTTGTATCCCCCATGTTTAGTAATTATCAGCAAGAAGCTGTTAATTTTAAAGATCTTCCATTTGAACTTTGGGAGGTTAAACGTTTTGACAATGACACCCTTTATTTTAATCCGATTAAAGCACCCAAAAATGCTCAGTCTATTCAGACAGTCCAGATTACTAATGCCGTCGTCCAAGGCATTCACAAAGAAATTAAGGTTTACAGTGAAGAAGATCAATTAGCAGCCGTCAATGATGAAATCAAAGAACTTTACGCTCAAATAAGAAGCTATATCTTAGGCCTTGATGATCTTATTGATATTAAACCCAAAAAGTTAGAAATAGGTTTTAGATATAATCAGAAGATATTTTTAGACATACACCTTCAGAAAAAGGCTATTAAACTATGGTTCAATTTACGTCAAGGGGAATTGGATGATCCTAAGAAATTGACAAAAAATGTTAAAGAGACAGGACATTGGGGAAATGGGGACTATGAACTCCATTTTAGTAATGATGAAAACATAGAATATATTTTTAGTCTTATCAAACAAGCCTATAAGAAAAAAAGGAGCTGAAATAGATGCAGGAAAAGCTTAAAAGGCTCATGGAAGCCTATCATATTGACTTTGGTCAGTTGGCTGAAAAACTAAATATAAGCAAGCAGACGCTTACCCGTAAAATAAATGGCAGTACAGATTGGACTTATCACGAAATCATTTTGCTTACACAACTATTTGATATACAATCTCCTCAAGATTTCTTTTTTGATATAAAATGATTAATTCTTAACAAAAGATGGTGAACTATGAAAATTGAACTAGAAGGTAAAGTGCTGGATTGTAATGTGCAATATGGCAAGAGAAAAAAATTATCTATTCATATAGATACTATTGGACTTATAACGGTTAAAGTTCCTAGAAATACAAGTGAAGAGCTTATAAAATCAGCTATCACACAAAAATCTGAGTGGTTGCTTAGTAAATTAGCTGCTATTTCTAAAACAAAAGAACGTCCTAAAAAAAGGGTATACCATCAACAAGCAAAATTTATGTATCTTGGCAAAGAATGGGATTTACATGAATTAATAGGAACTGAGGATTTGGATGAAGAGGCTCTTAGAAAAAGTCTCAGGAAATTTTATGTTTCTATTGAAGAAAGAATAAAAAAATTCGAAAAACAATTAGGCGTAAAACCTAAAACCATCGAAATAGTGGCTTCTAACACAAAGTGGGGCAGTTGTAGCTCTGACAAGAAAATAACGTTTAATTACCGGTTAGTTATGGCCCCGCTTGGTGTGATAGATTATGTTATTATCCACGAACTCTGTCATCTTATCCATATGAATCATGACAGATCGTTTTGGAGACGTGTTGGAAGTATTGCGCCTGATTACAAAGAGAAACAAACTTACTTAGCACAGCTCATGAGATGTTTATAGATATAAGTACCTATCCAATAATGTTATGTTTTCTTAAATAGGCACCTAATTTATCTTTTCTGACCTCTTCAAAAACTTCTCCATAATATTTAGTACTATAAGCAATCAATTGGCACTCACGAGCATTTTTTAAGATTTGGGTTGCTTCTATTTTAGTGACTTTTGCCCTGCTAGTGAGTTCTGTCATGTTTTTGCATCCATAATAAAATATTTTTAATACATCTAATGCTTTTTTATCGTTCATGTTTTCACCTTTGTAAAGCGTTGTTTATTGAACTTATAAATAAAATGCAGGTAACTTCCCGTGCATTTACAATAGCGTAAGTGTACGCTATAATAAAGACCAACCATCATAATTGCGTTATATATAAGGAGAAAGTATGAAATTTGAAGATTTAAATGTCACGCCGTCAATACTCAAAGCATTAGCCGGTGAGAACTATACAACCCCAACCCCTATACAAGAACAGGCCATTCCATCTATATTGGCTGGCAGAGACTTACTGGGATGTGCACAGACCGGTACAGGAAAAACAGCAGCCTTTGCTGTTCCTATTTTACAACGTCTGTCTACTGAAGATAAAGAAGAAAGATCTAGGCACACCATCCGTGCTTTGGTTCTAACGCCTACACGAGAGCTTGCCCTTCAGATTTATGAAAGCTTTAAGTCCTATGGTTATTTAACTGGCCTGCGTAGCTGTGTGATATTTGGAGGTGTTTCACAGCATCCACAGGTGGAAAAACTAGCAAAAGGTACAGATATCCTCGTGGCAACCCCTGGCAGACTTAATGATCTTATCAATCAAAAGCTTGTTAATTTACAACATGTCAAGATATTTGTATTAGATGAAGCTGATCGTATGCTGGATATGGGTTTTAGCCATGATGTCAAAAAAATCATTGCAAAAATTCCTGATAAAAAACAAACACTTTTGTTCTCAGCAACCATGCCTCTGCAGATTCAAACAATGGCAGATACCCTTTTAATCAACCCTATCAAAATAGAAGTGAGTCCAGTTTCCTCTACAGTAGAGCGCATCAATCAGTCCGTTTGTTTTGTAGATAAGGCCAATAAAAGCAGCCTTTTAGCACATCTTTTACAGAATAAAGAACTTACCTCGGTACTGGTATTTACACGAACAAAACATGGGGCCGACCGTGTTACCAAAAGACTATCAAAGGCAAAAATCAAAGCGATGGCTATCCATGGCAATAAATCACAAGGTGCTCGTCAGCTTGCACTCAATGGCTTTAAATCCGGTGAGATTCGGGTGCTCGTAGCGACAGATATTGCTGCAAGAGGTATAGATATTGATCAGCTCCCGTATGTCATCAATTACGATATTCCTAACAACCCTGAAACTTATGTGCACCGTATAGGTCGTACCGGCAGAGCCGGGATGAATGGAACAGCCATTTCTTTTTGTGACAGTGAGGAAAAGCCTTTACTTGAAGCTATCCAAAAACTCATTAAAAAAACTATTCCTCAGACACGTACGCATCCTTACCCCCTAAGTGAGATAACAGCCGTATCTTCTGAACCTAAACGTCTTTTAAAAAAACCTTCAAGAAAGTAGGGCAGAGGTCAGCTGATTAATTAATTGTAGGAGATGTAGTGACAGATCTTCGTCCCTGCCACTACATCTATAGCTATGGATATTTTATTTTATAATATTTGCACTATAGGTGTTGACAACCTTAAGATTGTACGCTATAATAACTGAGTATGCAGTAGGTGTTTATAGATTTCACATGTTATTAGAGATTATATACATTACGCAATGTGATCTGTAATAATGTGTGAATTTTTATTTCCGTACAGTTACAAATATTAAAATTAGGAGGTACCTCACATGACAGGTACAGTAAAATGGTTTAACGCAGAAAAAGGTTTTGGATTTATCGAAAGAGCAGACGGAGATGACGTATTCGTACATTTCTCAGCTATCCAAGGAGATGGATTCAAATCTCTTGAAGAAGGACAAAAAGTAAACTTCGAAATCACAAAAGGTGCTCGTGGCGCACAAGCTGAAAACGTTACAAGAGCATAATAACCAATAACTTTTAAAAGACAGAATTTGATTCTGTCTTTTTTTATGTCTAAGTATTGCTCATAATTTAACAGGTACCTTTCCTACGATTTTCACCTCTTGCGGGGTGACCTCGCAGCTATAAGCAAGAATTTCTACTCCCGCATCAAAAGCTTGCCTCACTTTTTGTGCAAACTCAAAATCCATTTCTGTATTTGGGCTAAATCCTTTAATCCCTTCAATTTGAATGACAAAGAGCAATACGCCTCGATAGCCATTTTTTACCGCCTCAATCAGTTCTTCAATATGTTTACGTCCACGTTCTGTAGGGGCATCTGGAAAATAACTCCATCCATCTTTTTCTAAAGTCACACCCTTCACTTCAACAAAACACGTCTCTTCTCCGAGCAGCTGAAGATCGAAACGGCTGTTACCATAAAAAACTTCTCTTTTGAGAGTAGGGTATCCTTTAATCTCCTTTATAATTCCCTTCGAAATAGCTTCTGCTGCAAGTGCATTCGGCAGCTGAGAATCTATAGAAATCCAATGTCCTCCTTTTCTTACCATTCTGAGCTCATATTGCGTTTTTCTATGCCCTTGGGGATGATAGGAAAGCATCACCTCGATCCCTGGATGCAGTAGTTCTCTTAGACGTCCTGTATTAGGCACATGAGCTATAACTATTTCGTCATCTTTTTCAATATGTGCAATAAAACGATTAAGATTTACAAATAGATTACAGCGTCGTCTGATAATCTACAAATATTTGTAATTATAGGTAAAAACCCTAAAAGAGATTGAAATTTAGTGCATATAAGTATAAAATTTACTATATGGAACCAAATAAAGCATAGAGGTATTTAAATGATTTATGTATTCAGAGGTTTATTGATTTTTAGTGTTTTAAATTTACTCATTCTATTTATCTTTGATGGCGGAGCTGGAATGGAACCCGTATGGGTTTTTCTGATATTTGGCAGCCTGTTGCTATCCTTTACAAGTCTTTATCAGCTTTTCTTTTCAATACGTTGGATTAAAATGCTTTTTGTTTTAGTCGTTACCCTATTTGTCATTGTCGAAGCGTTAATTATTCTGAGCGGATTCAAAACGTCTATAGCTGTCCAAAGCCAGTATATCATCATTCTCGGTGCAAGAGTAAAAGACGAAACCCCCTCTCTAGCCTTAAAGTATCGACTTGATAAAGCCTATACTTATCTTAACAAGAATCCCCAAACAATAGCCATACTATCCGGCGGACAAGGCCCGGGCGAATCCATCACTGAAGCAGAGGCTATGAGGCGGTATTTATCT
This sequence comes from Clostridia bacterium, assembly GCA_029256345.1. Taxonomy (GTDB): domain Bacteria; phylum Bacillota; class Clostridia; order Lachnospirales; family Cellulosilyticaceae; genus FMMP01. Next base: position 5,782 of record JAQSYC010000309.1, read on the forward strand.
CAAAAGGGTATTGCAAAAGAAAGATTGGTGCTAGAAGAGCACTCCACTAACACTTATGAAAATATA